>NZ_FR893449.1:0-53886 GCF_000435435.1 Alistipes sp. CAG:29
AATCAGTCCAAACTTTGGGGTGCACATCACGATGGGTACCCCTTTTTATCATGCAGCCGCGACGAAGGCTCAGCCATTCCCCTCCAACCACTTCAGGAAGTCGTCGACCCGCGACCGGCTCACCACCATCTCGAACTCAGGACGCGGACGTGCCGTGATCTTCAGCCGGTTGCCCAGATATTTCACGATGCTGACGATCGCCGGCATGGCGATGATGCAACTGCGCGATATGCGGAAAAACCGCCCGGGATCCAGTTCGTCCGAAAGGACGTCGAGCGACTGATCCACAACATAGCGGTTGTTATCGCTCGTGACAAGGTAGGTGTTTTTCTCTTCCGAGTAGAAATAGGCGATGTCGGTGGTTTGTACCGGAACGATCCGGTCGTTGAAACGCACGACATAACGCTGTTTGTATTCGCGCGGGCCGCGGATCGCGTTCAGCAATACGTCGGGGTCGATGCCCCCGCTCCGCACCCGGCAACGCTCCACGGCACGCCGCAGCGCTGCGGGGTCGATCGGTTTGAGCAGATAGTCGATGCTGTTGACCTCGAACGCCCGCACGGCGTAATTGTCATATGCGGTGGTCATGATGACCCGCGCCGTCACGTCCGCCTGGCGGAATATCTCGAAGCAATCCCCGTCGGAGAGCTCCACGTCCATGAAAATCACATCGGCACTGTTCCCCGGCGTGCGCAGCCAGAGCACCGTCTCCCTGACCGAGCCGGTCGTCCCGACGATCCGTACGTCGGGAAAATGCTGGGTCAGCGCTCGCGCCAGGTTTGCCTGGGCCATCATTTCGTCTTCTACGATCAGTACGTTCATATTACAGCAACGGTAAGGTGACACAATATTCGGTATCGGTACGGCGTATCCCGATCGGGATGCCCGACAGGTCGAGGTATTGCTGGCGGATGTAGTTCAGCCCCACACGGGTCGAGGTAGTGCCGGATACCTTCAGCTGAAGGTTGTTCGACACCGTCACGGCTCCGGCCCCGGCGACGATGCGGATCACCAGCGGCCGGTCGGCCCCCACCGAGTTATGCTTGATGGCGTTTTCGATCAGCAGCTGCACCGAGCAGGGCAGGACATGGCGGTTCATGGCCTCGTCCGGAATGTCGGTCTCCACGCGAAACCCCTCGGGGAAACGCACCTGCAACAGGTCGACGTACATCCCCACGAAAGCCATCTCCTCGCGCAGGCGCACGAGCGTCTCCTCCTCGTTCTGGAGCATGTAACGGTAGATGCCCGCCAGTTTATGGATGTAGGCGCTGGCCTGCTCCGTGCGCTGCTCGCAGACCAGGCAGTCGAGGATATTGAGCGAGTTGAACAGGAAATGGGGGTTGACCTGCTGTTTGAGTTTCATGTAACGGAACTGCGCCTGGTGCGCCTTGCCGCGCTCGGCACGCAGCACGGCACGTGCGACCAGGGCGTAATCAACCATAAATACGACCGAATAGAGGGTCACCTCGACCAGCAGGGTGACGATCCACAGTTGCAGGAACTCCCGTGCGGAGAACGAGCGGTCGAAGGCGAACGGCAGGTGCAACCCCGTAATGAGCGCCACGCAGGCCGACGTGAGCAGCACGAACAGGAGGAACGCCGCGATTTCGGCGATCAGACCGTGCCGGGTTTCACGCCTGCGCGTATGCCGGACATAGATGATATTGACGCACAGCAGGATAATCAGTGCCGCGGAATTGGAAGCCAGCATGTCGGCCATGTGGTAGAGGCGGTCTGTGGAAAAGGAGGGCGAGGCGAAAAGCTCGACATAGGCCAGCCTCAGCACGAAAATCACCCCCACGGCCAGCAGCAGCAACCCGATGCGGGGCGTCCAGGCCGAGGAGCGGCTCGCCGTGTCGTCGCCGCGGCGGAACAACTTGGTGAACCACACGATGCTCCAGCCCAGAATCTCGGTGGTTATGAAGGTCGAGACGGCATGCACCACGGGCGGGGCGTGCAATAACAGCTCGATCAGCTGCGCACCGCCCGTACCCAGTAGGTAGCCGATCACGTTGACGACGATCACGCTGGCAGCGGTGAACTCCACGTTCAGGCCGCGTTTGAGGCAGATCAGCACGATCAGCACGATCGTCAGCAGCGTCAGCACCAACTCGTCGTTGATCCCCGCCAGATGGCATGAAAGGGCGACCACGGCATGGAGCACGGCGAACAGGTGGATGATTCCGGACACTTTGAGCGATCGCATATAGGCTGACTGAGGCTGTATTAAAGTATATACGGGTTTTGTTTATTTATGAATAAAGGTAGTGTTTTTCCGCGGAAATTCCAAATCGTCCCCCGCGGGCTACCGTTCGTCGCAAAAATCCGCCCGTTCATCCGGCTGAACCTTCCGTTCGTCGCCCTGCGGTTCGCCGTCCGGATTTTTTTATTAAAATTTGTATAACCTGAAAACCAACCGAAAAACCGAAATGACCAAGCCTAAACTCTCATTTTGGCAGATTTGGAACCTCAGCTTCGGCTTCCTCGGCGTGCAGATCGGATATTCGCTCCAGAATTCCAACACGTCGAGCATCTTCGAATCGCTGGGGGCAGATGTCAGCCACCTGAGCTACTTCTGGCTGGCGGCACCGCTGGCCGGCATGATCGTCCAGCCCATCGTGGGGCTTTTTTCCGACGGCACCTGGACGCGCTGGGGCCGCCGCATCCCCTACATCCTGGGCGGGTCGCTGATCTCGGCGCTGGCGCTGGTGCTCATGCCCAACTGCCCCAAACTGCTCGCCTTCGCCCCGCTCGCCATGGGGGCTTTCATCCTGCTGTTCATGGATTTGTCGTTCAACGTCACGATGCAGCCCTTCCGGGCGCTGGTGGCCGACATGCTCGACGATTCGCAGAAGACACAGGGCTACGTGGTACAAACCTTCCTGATAAACCTCGGTGCGGTCGTCGGCGCTATCCTGCCGCTCGTCATGACATGGCTCGGCGTGTCGGACGAGGCCGCTCCGGGGCATGTTTCGCCGCACATCGCCTACTCCTACTATGCCGGGGGCGCGATCCTGCTGCTCACGGTGCTCGTCACCTCGTTCAAGACACGGGAATATCCGCCCGGGGAGTTCGCCCGCTACAACAACCTCTCCGAGGAGGACGCCAAACCGGTGAGCTTCGTCGGCCTCATGCGCAACGTCCCCGGCGTGATGGTGCGGCTGGGCGTCACGCAGTTCTTCTCGTGGGCGGCGCTCTTCCTGATGTGGACTTACCTCAAACCTGCCATCACGGGTGTGGTCACCGACCATGCCACGGGCGAAGTACTCTCGGCCGGTGCCACGCAGACCTGGGTCGGCGTGCTCAACGGCACCTACCCCATCCCCGCCTGCATCGCCGCCCTGTTCCTCGGGCGCGTCGCCGCGCGCTACGGCAACAAACCCGTCTACGCGGCCTGCCTGCTCGCCGGGGCGCTGGGCTTAGCGGGGTTGTGCCTGCTGCACGACCAGTACGCGCTGATGCTCCCGATGGTGGGGATCGGCATCGCCTGGGCGGGCATCCTCGCCATGCCCTACGCCATCCTGTCGCGCGCAGTCGAGCCACGCCGCATGGGCGTATACATGGGTATCTTCAATTTCACGATCACCGTCCCCCAGATCGTCATCGGACTGACCGGCGGTGCCATCGTCAAGTACTGCTTCGCCTCCGACGCGGCCGACATGCTGGCGCTCGCCGGGGTCTTCATGCTGCTGGCCGCCGTGTCGGTCTTCCTGGTCAAAGAACACAAGGCCCAATGACCTACAATCCATAAAATCAACTTATAAACTAACCAAAATTCTTATGAAACGATTTTTAACTATGTGTGCGGGTATCTTGCTCATATGTCAATTTACCCCCCCCCTCACGCTGGCGCAAAACGCTGGTTATGAGGTTAAAGGCGTAGTTGTCGACAAGTCCGGAATGCCGATCCTGGGCGCTACCGTCGTCGAAAAGGGCACGACCAACGGCGTCTCGACGGGCATCGACGGCGACTATGCCATCCGCGCCGCCGGCCCCGAATCGGTCATCGAAGTCAGCTATGTCGGTTACAAGACCGTCAGCCTGGTGGCCAGTTCGTCGCTGCTGGCACACCTCACGCTCGAAGAGGATGCCATGGGCATCGACGACGTGGTGGTGATCGGCTACGGTTCGGTCAAGAAGAACGACATGACCGGTTCGGTCGTGGCAATCAAGGCCGAAGAGTTCAACCGCGGAGCCGTGGTCTCCACGCAGGACATGCTCAAGGGCAAGGTTCCGGGCGTACACATCATCCCCGGCGACGGCGGCCCCGGATCGAGCGCCACCATCCGCGTGCGCGGTGCGGCTTCGCTCAACGCCTCGAACGACCCGCTGATCGTGATCGACGGGGTACCCATCGCAGTCGACGGCGGCAAGGGTATGGCCAACCCGCTGGAGACGATCAACCCCAACGACATCGAATCCTTCACCGTGCTCAAGGACGCTTCGGCGGCGGCCATCTACGGTTCGCGTGCTTCGAACGGCGTCATCCTCGTCACCACCAAGAAGGGGCGCGGCAACACGCCCCGCGTATCGTACAGCGGCAGCGTGAGCGTCCAGACCAACTCCGACGAGCTGCCCGTGATGTCCCCCGGCGAGTTCCGCACCTACATCGACCAGGTATACCCCGCAGGTACGACCACGGGCGACAAGGTGCAGTCGATGCTCGGCGACAAGAACACCAACTGGCAGGACTTGGTCTTCCGCACCGCCATTTCGCATGACCACAACGTCAGCCTGATCGGCAACATCAACGACCGCATGCCCTACCGCGCATCGGTGGGCTATACCAACCAGCAGGGTACGCTCGAAACGTCGAAATACGAACGCGGGACGCTCGACCTGAGCCTCTCGCCCAACTTCTTCGACAAGCATCTCACGGTCAACCTCAACGCCAAGGGCGTCATCACGTCGCAGCGCTACGCCTCGGGCGGCGTGGTGGGTTCGGCGGCCTTCTTCAACCCCACGATCGACCCCTATTTCCGCAACGACGACGGTTCGATCGACTACACGACCACCAACGGATACTGGAACTACGGATCGGGCCGCGGCGAGGACTTCACGCCCAACACCCTGCTGGGCGCAGGCCCGCTCTCGCAGCTCTACGACCGCGACAATACGGCGCGTGCCAAGCGTTTCATCGGCAACGCCCAGATCGACTATAAGGTTCACGGCTTCGAGGCGCTGCGCTTCAACCTCAACCTCGGCCTCGACGTATCGAGCGCCAAGACCTACGACGGCGTGAACCCCGGCTCGTTCCAGGCATACACCGACACCGAGGCCCGCGGCTGGGGACAGTATTCGTGGACGACGAACTTCCGCCGCAACCAGCTGCTCGAATTCTACGCCAACTTCAACAAGGAGTGGGGCATCCACCACCTCGACGTGATGGCCGGTTATTCGTGGCAGCATTTCTACAGCTCCGACCACTCGGTATCCTATTTCAACGAAACGCACGAGCAGAAAGGCGAGGATTCGCGCTACCCGTTCAACCGCCAGGAGAATTACCTGCTCTCGTTCTACGGACGCCTGAACTATTCGATCGCCTCGAAATACCTCTTCACCTTCACGCTGCGTGACGACGCCTCATCGCGTTTCTCGAAGGATACCCGCTGGGGCCTCTTCCCTTCGGGCGCCTTTGCGTGGAACATCGCCGAGGAGAATTTCCTGAAGGATTCGCGTGCCGTCTCGGCCCTCAAGCTGCGCGTCGGCGTGGGGCAGACCGGGCAGCAGGAGATCGGCTCCAATTATCCCTACCTGGCGCGTTACTACATGTCGACCGACGTCTATAAGACCTATTACATGGGCAGCGCCGGGCACATGTTCTACCTCACGCCGGGCGCCTACGACCCCAACATCAAATGGGAGACCACGACGACCTACAACGTCGGACTCGACTTCGGGTTCCTCGGCGGCCGCATCAACGGTAGCGTCGACTGGTACCTGCGCCAGACGGACGACCTTCTGAACAGCGTCATCACCCCCATGGGCTCGAACTTCGGCAACACGGTGCTCACCAACATCGGCTCGATGGAGAACAAGGGCGTGGAATTCAACCTGAATTTCATCCCCGTGCAGACCAAGGACTGGAACCTCACGGTCGGCTTCAACGGCACGTTCCAGCACACCGAGTTCACCAAGCTCAACAACACCGACGACCCCGACTACAACATCCAGACGGGAAGCATCACCAAGGGCACGGGCAACCTGCTCCAGATCCACAAGGTAGGCTATGCGCCCTACACTTTCTACTGTTTCCAGCAGGTATACGACCAGGACGGCAATCCGATCCAGAACGCGCTGGTCGACCGTGACAAGGACGGCAAGATCACACAGGCCGACCGCTATGTGACCGACAAGAGCCCCAACCCCGACTTCTTCTACGGCATCAGCCTCAAGCTGAGCTACAAGAACTGGGACTTCGGCTTCAACGGCCACGGTTCGGCGGGCAACTGGGTCTTCAACGACTTCGCCTCGGCCAACTCGACGTCCAACATCGACATCAACGCCGGCAACCTGCCCAACTTCGCACGGCTGGTCAAGAAGACCGGCTTTACGAAGGCCAACAGCGGCGAGCAGTGGTATTCGGACATGTTCCTCGAAAACGCCTCGTTCTTCCGCATGGACGACATCAACCTCGGCTACACGTTCAACAAGATCGGCAACTGGAAGGGTTCGATGCGCGTCGCCTTCGGCGTGCAGAACGTATTCGTCATCACCGATTACAGCGGCGTAGACCCCGAAATACCGGGTGTCAACGGCATCGACGGCTCGATCTGGCCGCGCCCGCGCACCTATTCGCTGCGTCTGAATGTAAACTTCTAAAAACGAACGAACCATGAAAATCGACATAAAACATTTCGCCTTGGCGGCGGCAGGTGCAGCGATGCTGCTCACTTCGTGCATCGGGGATCTCGACACCCTGCCCCTCAACCCGTCCGACTCGACCTCGGAGACCGTCTACGGGAAAGACGAGAACGGCTACCTGGCCGGGCTCACCAAACTCTATTTCAATTTCGTCTCGAACGACACCACCGACCTGCAGGTCAGCGACGGCGGCGCCTCGGAGCTCATCCGCGCATTCTGGACGATCCAGGAGGTTACGGCCGACGCCTGCAAATGCGCCTGGGAGAACGACGCCTGGGTACGCGCCATGAATACCGACACGTGGTCCGACGCCGACAACGACGCGACCTACGCCGTCTACGTACGTACGTTGCAGGGCATCGCCTACGTGAACGAGTACCTGCGCCAGACCGCCTCGGACAAACTCTCCGACCGCGGCGTGAGCAGCGAACTGGCCGCCAGGATCCAGAGCTTCCGCGCCGAGGCCCGTTTCCTGCGCGCCTATTTCTACTGGATCGCCCTCGACGTGTTCGGCGACGTGCCGTTCACGACCGAGACCTCGCCCTTCGGCGGCGGTGTGAACCCCAAACAGGCCTCGCGCAAGGATGTCTTCGACTACTGCATCTCGGAGCTGACCGACCTGGCTTCGGACGAAAGCGCGATGCCTGCCGCACGCTCGAACTACCCGCGTGCCGACAAGGGTGCGGTCAACGGCCTGCTGGCCCGCATGTACCTCAATGCCGAGGTTTATGCCGGCACCCCGATGTGGACGGAGGCCAAATCCGCCTGCGAAGCGATCTTCGGCATGGGCTACTCGCTCTGCCCGGAGTATTCCGACCTCTTCCGCGGCGACAACGGCGAGAACGCCGACGCCCTGAAGGAGATCATCTTCGGCGTGGCATACGACGCCGAGCAGACGCAGTCCTACGGCGGCACGTCGTACCTGACGCTGGCAGCCATCGCCGCCACCGACGTGACGGCCGAACAGAAGATCAACGGCGTGAACAACGGCTGGGCCGGCATCCGCGTACCCTACGAATACGTGCAGAAATATTTCAACGCCCGCAACGCGGACTACACCACGGGCGAATATACGGTCAGTGACAAACGCGGCGGAATGTTCTACATCAAAGGCCGCCAGGAGTCGATGAACGATGCGCTCTATGTCTTCCTCAACGGGTGGACTTGCCTCAAGTTCAACAATATCCCCCACAACATGACCAACGACGAATTCCTTGCCACGGCTGCATCGAAGGCATACAGCGACATCGACTTCCCGATGATCCGCCTGGGCGAGATCTACCTGATCTACGCCGAGGCCTGCATGAACCTGGGACAGGCCAACACCGCGCTGCCGAAACTCCAGGAGCTGAGCAACCGTGCCGGGGTATCGGCCCCCTCGTCGGTCACGGCCGACTACCTACTCGAGGAGCGTGCCCGCGAGCTGATGTGGGAGGGGCACCGCCGCACCGACCTGATCCGCTACGGCAAGTTCACCACCCCGTCGTTCCTCTGGACATACAAGGGCGGCACCTTCACCGGACAGGGGTTCGATGATTACATGAAAATCTTTGCCATCCCTTCGTCGGAGCTCGCTTCCAACCCCGAACTGCACCAGAATCCCGGCTACGGAAACGCAACCGATAAATAACCAACCCTAAAAATCGTACGACTATGAAAATTACACGATATGCGATGATGCTGGCGGCTGCGACGGGACTCCTCTCCGCCTGCCAAAAGCTCGACGAGGTAAAGGCCTACGACCCCGACAAGGTCGTGGCGCCCGTGCTGCATGCGCTGCCCGGGGAGATCGTCATTACGCCCGACAACATGGGCTCGACGCAGACCTTCACCTGGGACGCCGCCGACTTCGGCGTCCGCACCCAGATCAACTACTCGATCGAAGCCTCGTACAACGACGGTGCGAAACTGGTGCTCTTCACGGGTATGGACGGCACCTCGTCCGAGCAGACCTATGAAAGCCTCAACAACATCCTTGCGCTTTCCGTCGAAGACGGCGGCCTGGGAGTACCCTCGGGCGAACCTACGGACGTGGATTTCTACATCAGCGCCACGATCGGCACCGACTTCGAAAAATTCTACTCCGCCCCCGTCACCGTCCGCATGACCGTGACCACGGCCGAGCGCACCTACCCGACGGTCTGGGTGATCGGCGATTACTGCGGCTGGAACCACGGTAACTCTCAGTTCCTGTTCAGCTTCTCGGGCGACGAGATCACCTACGAAGCCATCGTGGACTTCGGCGAAAAGGCCGCCAACGGCTTCAAGCTCACCGGCATCGCAGGCTGGGACGACACGTGCAACTGGGGCACCGACGGCGATGCCCCGGCCCCCGATCCCGAAGCAGCCTCCATCTCGCTAATCTCCAGCGGCGGCTCCGGAAACATCATGGCCTATTCCAAGCGCTTCTACCGCCTCGTATTCGACCGTTCGACATTGACGTTAAGCAACAAGCTGTCGTTCAACTCGATGGGCATTATCGGCGATGCCACCCCGGGCGGCTGGGACACCGACACGGAGATGAATTTCGACACCCAAAAACAGCGTTTCTGGGTCGACGTCACACTGAGCGCCGGGGAATTCAAATTCCGTGCGGACAACGACTGGACGATAAACTTCGGCGGGGCGGACGGACACCTTTCGCAGAACGGCGACAACATCAAGGCCACGGCGGGCAATTACCGCGTATACGCCACCCTGAACAACTCTGCGGAGATCACCTACGAACTCAATGCCGGCGACTACGGCGCGGGCGGCGGCGAAGAACCCGACCCGGGGCCGGAAACGGCCGACTGGTACATCCACGGCCAGACCGTCGCAACCCCCGACTGGGGCCCGACGGCCATGGAGAGCGCCAGCTCGAACATCGTGGCCTACAAGGCCGCAGGAATCGAGGTAGCCGCCAACTCGGAATTCCTCTTCAAGAGCGGCGACGAGTCGCAGTGGATCGGGGCCGACGCCGCATTCGCCGGCAGCAACCCCTACACCTGCACGATCGGCTCGGCCTTCAAGGTTTCCGCCGACAAGGTCAATGCCGTGATCGCCGAAGCCGGCACGTACGACTACTGGCTGCTGCCCGAGGCGGGACGCGCCTACGTGATGGCCGCAGGCGCCAAGCCCGAGCTGGTCGCCGACACATGGGGACTGGTCGGCAACATCACCGGATGGGGTGACCTGGGCGACTTCTCCATGAGCGAGGAGGGCGCGTACCTCGTTCGCAAAGGCGTAGCCCTGACCACCGCCAGCGAGTTCAAGATCCGCTTCAACAACGCCTGGGACGACTCCAAGAACTACGGCACGGCGTCGGGCGGTGCGGTCGATATCAACAAGGCCGTAGACATCATCACCAGCGGCGGTTCGCAGAACATGAAAGTCCAGCTCGACGGCACCTACGACATCTATTTCGACCTCGCGAATTCGCAGATATACATCATGTCCGAGGGCAAGACCCCGGCAGAGGCCGAATAACGGCCACCCTTTCACGGGACGGCGCACAGGCTGCCGTCCCGTTTCTGGCCTGCCGTCCCTGACCGGGCGGCAGGCCCCGAAACGAACTTTAACCAAGATTCCGCTATGAAAAAATTTCTTTTCCTGCTGCTGGCACTCGTACTTTCCGTATCCGTGTCGTGCAGCGACGACAAGACCGGCGATACCGGCGGCAGTATGCTCTCCGTGACCCCCACGGAGATAGAATTCGAAGCCGCGGGCGGCAGCCGGCTGCTCGACCTGCGCACCGATGCGGGCGCGTGGTCGCTGACGCAGAGCGACAATACCGCATGGTGCACACCGGCCCTCACATCGGGCAAAACCTCCACGTCGTTCGCGGTCACGGCGATCGCAAACGAGTCGTCGAAACGCTCCGCGACGCTTACCTTCACCGCCCCGGGCTGCGATCCGGTCGTCGTCACCGTGACACAGAGCGGCGATGCCTCCCAGGATTTCGAGGGCGAGCAGGTCGTCGCCCAGCCCGATGCGTGGGACAACCGCAAACGCGCCGACATAAGCTACCAGCTGCTGGTATACAGCTTCGCCGACGGCAACGGCGACAAGGTGGGCGACCTGCCGGGGCTGACCCGGCGGCTCGACTACATCGACGCACTCGGCGCCTCGGCCGTGTGGCTCTCACCGATCCATCCGGCGGCTTCGTACCACGGTTACGACGTGCTCGACTACGAGGCGGTCAACCCCGCCTTCGGGTCGGACGCCGACCTGAGGGCATTCATCGACGCGGCCCATGCCCGCGGCATCCGGGTCTACCTGGATTACGTGCTCAACCATACGGGCAAAGACCACCCGTGGTTCAAATCGGCCGCCGCGTCCGAAGGGAGCCCTTACCGTGACCGCTATATCTTCTCCGAAGACCCGCAGGCCGACATCGCGGCCGGGCGGATCGACCAGATCGCCACGGAAGGCGCCGCAGGCTACGATGCCGGACAATGGTTCTCGACCGACACGGGGGCGGGTGCCGCCGGGCGCTTCAAGTTCGTACTCGACTGGACAAATGCCGACAGCCCGACGGTGACCGTTACCGAAACGACCGACGCCGCGGACGCGGACAACACGCAGGGCGGCCCGGACGACAAGTACCTCTATTTCGGCAACGGCACGAGCAAACGCTTCTACACCAGGGGCGGCAACAGCTACGAACTGACGCTCGACTTCGATTCCGACTGGGGATTCCTCGTCCGCACCTCGACCACGTCGTGGGCCGCAGGCACCAAATACGGCGCCCCGGACAACCGGACGATCATCCGGTTCGGGGAGCCCTTCACCCTGACATCGAACCGCTCGGCCGACCCGGCCAACGTGCAGTTCTCGCTGCCGACGATGTACCATTCGCACTTCTGGACGGCGGCATTCGCCGACCTCAACTACGGCAAAGCCGCCGAGGCGGAGCAGTCCGGGGCGTTCAAGGCCGTCGCCGAAGCGGCTGACAAGTGGGTACGCATGGGCGTGGACGGGTTCCGCCTCGATGCCGTGAAGCACATCTACCACAACGCCTACAACGACGAGAACCCCACGTTCCTCAAGAAATTCTACGACCGCATGAACGAGACCTACAAGGCCGCCGGCGGAGAGGGCGATTTCTACATGGTGGGCGAGATGCTCGACGAAGCGGACAAGGCGGCACCCTATTACCGGGGGCTGCCGGCACTGTTCGAATTCACGTTCTGGTACAAGCTCAAATGGGCGCTGCAAAACGGCATCGGATGCTATTTCGTCAAGGACATCCTCGACGTGCAGCCCCTCTACGCACAGTACCGCAGCGATTACATCGAAGCCACGAAACTTTCGAACCACGACGAGGATCGCACGGGCTCCGACCTGGGGCAGTCCGTCGAAAAGATGAAGGTGGCGGCCGCCGTACTGCTCACGGCGCAGGGCGCACCCTACATTTACCAGGGCGAAGAGCTCGGGTACTGGGGCACCAAATCCAACGGCGACGAATATGTCCGCGCCCCGATCCTGTGGGACAAGGCGGGCAACGAACTGGCTTCGGGAAGCCTCTCAGGCAAGATCGACATGCAGATGCTGACCGCAGCGATCTCGGTCGAGGCGCAGGCCGACGACGACGGTTCGCTGCTCAACCTCTACCGCACGTTCGCCCGGCTGCGCAACACCTACCCCGTGCTGGCGCAGGGCAAGATGGTCAAACACCCGGTCTACAACGACGGCAACACCTCGCAGCAATCCATCGCGGCCTGGTACCGCGAGCTGGACGGCGAACGGATGCTCGTCGTGCACAACTTCGGCCGGGAGGAGCAGATACTGACCCTTACCGACCAACCGGACAAGGCCGTAGGCGTCTCAGGTGAAGTGAAGCTCCAGCGCGGCGACGCTTCGTCGAAACTGCTCATGGGTGCCTGGTCGTCGGTCGTGTTCACGCTCTAAACGACCCGCCATGAAACGGTTGCCCGCATTACTTCTCGCAATGGTACTGGTTGCCTGCGGCACACGGCCGCAGCAACCGGCCGCCCACCCCGACTGGAGTTACAACTCGGTCGTCTACGAAATGAACGTGCGCCAGTACACCCCCGAAGGGACGCTGACGGCAGCCGCACGCGAACTGCCCCGGCTCAGAGAACTGGGCGTGGACGTCGTCTGGCTGATGCCCGTCTACCCCATCGGCGTCAAGGAGCGCAAGGGAACCCTCGGCTCGTACTACGCCATCTCCGACTACGAAGCCGTCAACCCCGAATTCGGCACGCTGGAGGATTTCGACCGGTTCGTAGCCGACGCCCACAGACTCGGGCTGCGCGTAATCCTGGACTGGGTGGCCAACCACACCTCGCCCGATGCCCGCTGGATCGAGGAGCATCCGGCCGACTGGTATGTGCGCGACTCGCTGGGCAACACCATCGTGCAGTACGACTGGACGGACATCGCCAAGCTCGACTACGGCAACACGGACATGCGTGCCGCAATGGCGGCCGCCATGCGTTTCTGGCTCAACCGCGGCATCGACGGATTCCGCTGCGACATGGCGTGCGAGGTACCCATCGACTTCTGGCAGCAGACGCTGCCCGCACTGCGGAAGGAGTACCCCGGCATCTACCTGCTCGCCGAGGGCGAAGCCCCCGCATTGCACGACGGGGCGTTCGACGCCTCGTATGCGTGGGAACTGCACCACCTGCTGAACGACATCGCACAGGGACGCAAAAGCGCCGCAGACCTGCGTGCCTACGTCGCCAGAGACTCCGCTGCCATGCCGCGCGAGGCGTTCCGCCTGATGTTCACCTCGAACCACGACGAAAACTCGTGGGCCGGGACGGAATTCGAGCGCATGGGCGACGCAGCACGCGTGATGGCGTTGCTGACCTTCACGCTGCCCAACGGGCAGCCGCTCGTCTATACCGGACAGGAGATGGGGTTCGACCACCGCTTCGAGTTCTTCGAGAAAGACCCCGTACCCGCGTGGGAACATAACGGGTTTACGGATTTCTACACCGCACTGATCCGGCTGCGCCACGAGAACCCGGCGCTCGCGGCCGGAGAACGCGGCGGGCAGGCCGCATACCCGCTCGGAGAACGAACACCCGACGGCCTGATGCTGTTTTCCCGCACGGCCGGCGGCAACGAGGTGACAGTCGCTGCGAACCTCAGCGCGGAGGAGGTCGCATTCGACCTGCCGTTCGAGGGCTCGCGCCGCGAGTTCTTCACCGGGAAGGAATACACGGGCGGCACCCGCACCGTGCTTCCCGCATGGCAGTGGCTGGTCTTCGCACAAGACAGGAGATAAGGGTTGCGGACATGCGCCGGGGATGCGCGGAAACAGCGCCGGGAACCCGATAGCACCCGACGGGAATAGACAGTAAACCATCCGAGAAGCACGGGGATGCGCATGAGAAGCACAAGGATGCCCCGGGCGAAACGGGAATCGCTGGAAACCGATTTTTTGCTAACTTTACAAACGACGATATTTTGAACCGATTTTTCATGACACTCGCAGCAGCCGGACTGCTCTCCTGCACAGGGACAGGACAGTCCGCATTCGACCCCGCCTCGGTGGCAGACGCCTCGGGCGAGGTTACCCGCGTCGAACCCCTCTCGTGGTGGACGGGAATGCAGACCCCGCTCCAGTTGCTCGTCAACGGGGCCGGCATCGCGGCATACGACGTCCGCATCGAAGGCGGACAGGGCGTCGGGGTGAAGGCCCGCCACAAGGCCGACAGTCCCAATTACCTATTCGTGGACGTGGAGGTGAAACCCGACGCGGAGCCGGGCACCTACTACCTCGTATTCTCGCAGGGGGAACGGCAGTTCAAGGTTCCCTATGAGATCGCGGCACGCGCCGAAGGCTCGGCCGCACGCAAGAGTTTCACCACGGCCGACATGATCTACCTCCTGATGCCCGACCGCTTCGCCAACGGCGATGCGTCGAACGACTCGACGCCCCACACGCGGGAGCGCGCCGACCGCAGCGCCTTCTTCGGCCGCCACGGGGGCGACCTGCAGGGGATGATCGACCACCTGGATTACATCGCAGGGCTGGGCGCCACGGCCGTATGGCCCACGCCGCTGCTGCTGGACGACGAACCCGAAGGTTCGTACCACGGCTACGCCTGCGGCGACTACTACCGCATAGACCCCCGGTTCGGCTCGAACGAACTGTATCGGGAGTTCGTCGGCAAAGCCCACGAGCACGGGCTGAAGGTGATTATGGACATCGTCACCAACCACTGCGGCACGGGCCACTGGTGGATGAAAGACCTACCTTTCAGGGACTGGATACACCAGTTCCCCGAATACACCGGGACGAACGTCTGCTTCTCGACGAACATGGATCCCAACGCTTCGCGCTACGACCTCGACCTGCAGGAGAGCGGCTGGTTCGTGCCGTCGATGCCCGACATGAACCTCGACAATCCCTACGTGCTGCAATATTTCAAGCAATGGGCCGTGTGGTGGATCGAGTATGCCGGCCTGGACGGGTTCCGCGTCGACACCTACCCCTACAACGAGAAGGTGCCGATGAGCGAGTGGTGCGCGGCCGTACGCAGGGAATACCCTGATTTCAACATCGTGGGCGAATGCTGGACGTCGTCGATCCCGCAACTGGCATACTGGCAGGGCGGCAATCCCAACAAGGACGGCTTCGACTCACACCTGCCGTCGATCATGGATTTCCCGCTGCAGGAGGCCATCTGCCGGGCGCTGCCCACCGACTCGCTCCGCTGGGGCGAGGGCATGACGCGCGTCTACGACTGCCTGTCGCACGATTTCGTCTACCATGACCTGTCGAAAATGATGATCTTCGTCGCCAACCACGACACCGACCGCATCGGCGACATCGTACGCAGAAACCCCGACCGGCTGAAACTCTCGATGGCGATGCTGGCCACGATGCGCGGCATCCCGCAGATATTCTCGGGCGACGAGATGATGTTCACCTCGAAAGACCTCTCGCAGGGACACGGCGGGCTGCGCGTGGATTTCCCCGGCGGCTGGGAGGGCGACGCGGTGAACCTGTTCGACCCCGCGCAGCGCGATGCGGTACAGGCGGGGCTCTTCGACTACACGCAGCGGCTCTTCCAATGGCGCAAGTCGAAGCCCGTGATCCACAACGGCCGCACGATGCACTTCCTCTCGCGCGACAACACCTACGCCTATTTCCGTTATGACGACACCGACGCGGTATTCGTCTTCATCAACAACTCGCGGGGCAAGAAACAGGTGCCGTGGTCGCACTATGCCGAGATCGCCTCGGGGCTAAGCGACGGGCGCAACGTCCTGACGGGCGAAGCCACGGAGGTGGACGATGCCACCACGGTCGGCCCGCGGCAGGCGCTGATCGTAGAATTCAAACGTAAATAACAAGACCGAACCATGAAGAAAATATTTTTATATATCTCCGCGCTGCTGGCCGGTGCAGCCTGCACGGCACAGGAGACGCTCCTCTCGCCCGACGGCCGCCTCCGCCTGGAATTCAGCCTGGCGGATGGAGGCCGCCCCACCTATACGCTCGATTACAAGGAGCGCCCCGTGATCCTGCCCAGCGGCATGGGGCTCGAACTGCGCGGCGAAGCCCCGAAGCTGGAATTCGGAGCTGAAATCCGCAAGGGCGAACCGGGGCGCCCGGTATCGCTCTACGACGGGTTCACCCTCGGGCAGGTGGCCCGCAGCGAGTCCGACCAGACATGGCGTCCCGTATGGGGCGAGCAGGCCGAGATCCGCGACCGCTATAACGAAATGGCCGTCACGCTGCGGCAGGCCGCGACAGGCCGCGACATGACGATCCGCTTCCGGCTCTACGACGACGGGCTCGGATTCCGCTACGAATTCCCCGAACAGGAGTCGCTGACCTATTTCGTCATCGGCGAGGAGAAAACACAGTTCGCCATGACGGGCGACCACACGGCGTTCTGGATCCCGGGCGACTACGACACGCAGGAGTACGACTACACGGAGTCGAAGCTCTCGCAGATACGGGAGCTGATGCCCGGCGCCATCACGCCCAACTCGTCGCAGACGCCCTTCTCGCCCACGGGCGTACAGACGGCCCTGCAGATGAAGAGCGACGACGGGCTCTACATCAACATCCACGAAGCGGCGCTGGTCGACTATGCGTGCATGCACCTCGACCTGGACGACCGGAATTTCATCTTCACCTCGCACCTTACGCCCGACGCACAGGGGTGGAAAGGCTACATGCAGGCGCCCTGCCATACCCCGTGGCGCACGGTGACGGTCTCGGACGACGCCCGCGACATCCTCGCCTCGCATTTGATCCTGAACCTCAACGAGCCGTGCGCCTATGACGACACCTCGTGGATCAAGCCCGTGAAATACATGGGCGTATGGTGGGAAATGATCACCGGCAAGAGCGACTGGGCCTATACGCGCGACGTGCCGTCGGTACAGCTCGGCGTGACGGATTACGCCCGATGCAGGCCCAGCGGCCGCCACGGCGCCAACAACGAGAACGTGAAGCGGTACATCGACTTCGCGGCGGCACACGGGTTCGACCAGCTGCTCGTCGAAGGCTGGAACGTCGGCTGGGAGGACTGGTTCGGGCACACGAAGGATTACGTCTTCGATTTCGTGACCCCCTACCCCGATTTCGACATCGCCGCACTGAACGAATATGCGCA
This sequence comes from Alistipes sp. CAG:29, assembly GCF_000435435.1. NCBI lineage: Bacteria > Pseudomonadati > Bacteroidota > Bacteroidia > Bacteroidales > Rikenellaceae > Alistipes > Alistipes sp. CAG:29. Next base: position 17,457 of record NZ_FR893449.1, read on the forward strand.
CGGGAAAGGCATCCGGCTGATGATGCACCATGAAACGTCGGCTTCGGTGCGCAACTACGAACGCCACCTGGAAGCGGCCTACCGCCTGATGAACAAATACGGGTACAACTCGGTCAAGAGCGGGTACGTGGGCGACATCCTGCCCCGCGGCGAGCACCATTACGGGCAGTGGATGAACAACCACTACCTCTATGCCGTCCGCCGGGCCGCCGACCACAAGATCATGGTCAACGCCCACGAGGCGGTGCGCCCAACGGGCCTCTGCCGCACCTACCCCAACCTGATCGGCAACGAGTCGGCACGCGGCACGGAGTACCAGGCGTTCGGCGGCTCGAAGCCCCACCATGTGACGATCCTGCCCTTCACGCGCCTGCAGGGCGGCCCGATGGACTACACACCCGGCATCTTCGTGATGGACGTCGCGGAGGTCAACCCCGGCAACCACTCGCACGTCAACGCGACGCTCGCCAACCAGCTGGCGTTGTACGTGACGATGTACTCGCCGCTGCAGATGGCGGCAGACCTGCCCGAACACTATGAAAAATACATGGACGCGTTCCAATTCATCAAGGACGTGGCCATCGATTGGGACGAGAGCCGCTACCTGCTGGCCGAGCCGGGCGACTACATCGTCGTGGCGCGCAAGGCCAAAGGCACGGGCGAGTGGTTCGTGGGCGGCGTGACGGACGAGAACCGCCGTACGGTGACGCTCCCGTTCGACTACCTCGCCCCCGGCAAGGAGTATGTGGCGACGCTCTACGCCGATGCCCCCGATGCCGATTACCAGACCAATCCGCAGGCGTATGTCATCCGCACCGGGAAGGTCGGACAACGCACGGAACTCGACGTGGAGATGGCGCGCGGCGGAGGCTTTGCAATCTCCATACGCGAGGCAACCGACGCAGACCGCAAACTCCGCAGGCTGAAATAACGGAATTTGCCGTTCGCACGGCGATCATGCCGGGAGCCCGCACAGCCGGCGCCGGTGCAGAACCCGTCCCCCGGCACGGCCGCGGACGGCAGCAGACCGCCCGGCCTCCACTGCCAGTAGGCACGCGACACTCGGCAATGTCCGGCAGCGGCAACGGAATGCCCGCACAGCCCCCTCAAAAAATCCTTTGCCCCTTGTTCCATAGGAACAGGGGCTTTTTTATGCGTATTTTTAAATTATTTTGCTATTTTTGCCCTCGGTACCACCCAATATTCACGCTCAAAATCAAAACCATGACACTCAACGAATACCAGCAGCACGCACTCGAAACGGCAATCTATCCCGAAAATCGTCGCATCATCTACCCCACGCTCGGGCTTACGGGCGAGGCGGGCGAAGTGGCCGACAAGGTCAAAAAGGTCATCCGCGACGCCCACGAGGAGTTCTCGGACGAGAAGCGGCTGGAGATCGTCAAGGAGATCGGCGACGTATTGTGGTACTGCGCGACGCTCGCCCGCGACCTGGGGTACGAACTGGACGACGTGGCGCAGATGAACGTCGACAAACTCCGCTCGCGCATGCAACGCCACATCATCTCGGGCAGCGGCGACAACCGCTAAGGACATGGAAGATTATATCTTACGGGAGATCAACAGGATCGGGGAGCTGATCGCCGCCCTGATGGCCAAAATCGGGCTGATGAGACAATCAGCCTCCCCGGAGCAGATACGGACGACGGCCAAGACGGAGCTGGCCGAGAAACTGGACATCGACATCGACACGTTGCTGGATGAGGCGGATTTCATCGGCCGGCTTACGGACGAATACGGGTTCGGCGACCAGGAACTGGACAAGTTCGCCGAACTGCTCTTCGACATGGCGGCCGCATCGGAGCAGCACGCGGAACGGCTGCGCCTCGCGGCTGCCGTCGGCGCGATATACAGTTATCTCGACGCAAAGAAAGCCCCGGCGTCGCTGAACCGCTACTACATTCTCAAAGACCTGGACAAGTACATCAAAGAACCTTAATAAATGGAACAGGAAAAACAACTTACGTCATTGCCCGAGAACGCCTACCGGGAACTCAAACCGGGCGAAGAGTACACGCCCATCATGCCCGCCTCATCGTCGCCCAGGGAGGTGACGCCCTACTCGGTCACGATGGGTATCGTCATGGCCATCGTCTTCTCGGCCGCCGCGGCCTTCCTCGGCCTGAAGGTCGGGCAGGTATTCGAAGCGGCGATCCCGATCGCCATCATCGCCGTCGGCATGGGCAACGTGATGGGTAAGAGGAACATGCTGGGACAGAACGTCATCATCCAGTCGATCGGCGCCTCGTCGGGTGTGATCGTCGCGGGTGCCATCTTCACCCTCCCGGCGCTCTACATCCTCGGGCTCGACGCGGCATTTTACCAGGTGTTCCTCTCGTCGCTCTTCGGCGGGCTGCTGGGCATCGTGCTGCTGATCCCGTTCCGCAAATATTTCGTCAAGGAGATGCACGGGAAATACCCCTTCCCCGAGGCTACGGCCACGACCGAGGTGCTGATCTCGGGCGAGAAGGGCGGCAACCAGGCCAAACTGCTGGCCGTGGCAGGTCTCATAGGCGGCCTCTACGACTTCGCGGTAGGCACGTTCGGCATGTGGACGGAGTCGGTATCGACGCGCATCTGTGCGTGGGGACAGGTGGCAGCCGACAAGTTCAAGGTGGTATTCTCGCTCAACACGTCGGCCGCCGTATTGGGCCTGGGCTACATCATCGGATTGAAATACGCCATGATCATCACGGCGGGTTCGTGCCTGGTGTGGTTCCTCGTCGTACCGCTCGTCGGGTCGCTGGCCGACACGATCGACCCGGCGGCCATGGCCTCGCTGCTGGGCGTGACGCGCGCCGACATCCTCGCCGACCCCGCCAGCATCTTCACGGCAGAAAACCTCTTCGCCTTCATCGGCAAACCGCTCGGCATCGGAGGCATCGCCATGGCGGGCATCATCGGCATCGTCAAGCAGTCGAAGATCATCCGCCAGGCCGTAGGGCTGGCCGTATCGGAACTGGGGGGGGGCAACAAAACCGCCCCGGCTGCGGTAGAACGCACGCAGCGCGACCTGACGATGAAGCGGATCCTCACGATCCTGATCGCCACGCTCATCTCGGTCTTCGTATTCTTCCACTTCGGCCTGCTGGACGGCTGGATACAATCCGTCACGGCCATCCTGATCGTCTTCGTCATCGCGTTCCTCTTCACGACCGTGGCGGCCAACGCCATCGCCATTGTCGGCACGAACCCCGTGTCGGGCATGACGCTGATGACGCTGATCCTCTCGTCGCTGGTATTGGTGAGCGTCGGGCTGAACGGCACGACGGGCATGACGGCGGCGCTGATCATCGGCGGCGTGGTCTGCACGGCGCTCTCGATGGCCGGAGGGTTCATCACCGACCTGAAGATCGGTTACTGGCTCGGCACGACGCCCCGCAAGCAGGAGGCCTGGAAATTCCTCGGCACGTTCGTTGCTGCGGCGACCGTGGCGGGCGTGATGATCATCCTCAACAAATCGTACGGGTTCGTGGGCGAAGGCGCCCTCGTAGCCCCGCAGGCCAACGCCATGGCAGCGGTAATTCAGCCCCTGATGACGGGCGGGCAGACCCCGTGGATGCTCTACTTCTGCGGCGCGGCACTGGCGCTGGTGCTGACCTCGATCGGTGTTCCGGCCCTCGCATTCGCGCTGGGCATGTTCATCCCGATGGAGCTGAACGCACCGCTGGTCGTGGGCGGCCTGGTGGCATGGTTCGTATCGAACCGTTCGAAGGACGAGGGGCTCAACAAGGCGCGTTTCGACCGCGGAACGCTCATCGCCTCGGGCTTCATCGCCGGCGGCGCGCTGATGGGCGTGGTGAGCGCCCTGCTCAAGTTCGCCGAGGTGGACTGGTTCCTGAGCGGCTGGGCGGACTCGAACGCCGCCGAGTGGACGGGGCTGGCGATGTACCTCGTACTGATCGGCTATTTCGCATGGCACACGCTCCGGGCAAAAAAAGAGGAATAAACCATAAACAGATATTGTCATGGATTTAAAAGAAAGATTCCTGAAATACGTCTCCTACGACACCCAGTCGTCGGAGGAGAGCACGACGTTCCCTTCGACCGAAAAACAGAAAGTACTGCTGGCCGCCCTGCGCGACGAAATGGAGGCATTGGGCATGACCGAGGTCTCGATGGATCAGTACGGTTACGTGATGGGCACCGTCCCTGCGACGCCGGGTTGCGAGAATGCCCCGGTGATCGGGTTCATCGCCCATGTGGACACCTCGCCCGACATGAGCGGCAAGGACGTCAAACCCCGCGTCATCGAGGAGTACGACGGCTGCGACATCGCACTGAACGGCCAGCTGACGATGCGGGTCGCGGATTTCCCCGAGCTGGAGTTCTTCAAGGGGCACACGCTGATCCATACCGACGGCACGACGCTGCTGGGTGCCGACGACAAGGCGGGCGTGGCGGAAATCATGACCGCCGCCGAGTACCTGCTCGCACACCCGGAGGTGAAACACGGCAAAATCCGCATCGGCTTCACGCCCGACGAGGAGGTGGGCCGCGGGGTCGATTTCTTCGACGTCAGGGCCTTCGGCGCCGACTTCGCCTACACGGTAGACGGCGGTATGGAGGGTGAGCTGGAGTACGAGAACTTCAACGCCGCGAGCGCCAAAATCGACATCCAGGGGCGCAACGTCCACCCGGGATACGCCAAGAACAAGATGGTCAATGCGCTCGACGTGGCGTGCGAACTGCAAGGGCTGCTGCCGGCCGCCGAACGTCCGCAGTACACCGAAGGATACGAAGGGTTCTACCACTGCGTAGGGCTGAACGGCACGGTCGAGAAAGCCTCGGTCAGCTATATCATCCGCGACCACGATGCGGAGAAATTCGAGCAGAAAAAGGTATTCATGTGGGCCTGCGTCGACCTTTTGAAGAAGAAATACGGCGACGGGGTGCTGACCCTGACGCTCAAAGACCAGTATTTCAACATGCGCAAGATGGTCGAGCCGCACCCGCAGGTGATCGACAAGGCGCTCAGGGCCATGGAAATGGCCGGCGTGAACCCGATCGTACGCCCCATACGCGGCGGTACGGACGGCGCACGCCTGTCGTTCATGGGGCTGCCCTGCCCCAACCTCTTCACGGGGGGCATGAACTTCCACGGCAAATTCGAATATTGCTCGCTCACCACTATGCACAAGGCAGTGCAGGTGATCCTGAACCTGGCGCAGTTGTGGGCGGAATAACATAACGTATATATGGATAGCTTCGGTTTTCTGAAAGTGGCGGCAGCCGTGCCGCACGTACGGGTCGGCGACTGCGATTTCAATGCGGAGCGCATGGCCGCTATGGCCGACGAAGCGGCACAGCGGGGCGTGGAGATCGTCGCGTTCCCCGAGTTGGCCCTGACGGCCTACACCTGCGGCGACCTGCTGCTGCAACCCGCACTGCTCGACGCGGCCGACGAGGCGTTAGCAAGACTGGTACGCGACACGCGCAAGCTGCCGCTGACGATGATCGCGGGGGCACCGCTGCGCCACGCTCAGACGCTCTACAACTGCGCCGTGGTCTTCACGCAGGGGCGCATACTGGGCGTCGTCCCCAAAACCTATATCCCCGACTATACGGAATTCTACGAGAACCGCTGGTTCGCATCGGGCGCAGGCATCTCCGAAGAGACGATCCCCGTCGCGGGGCAGGCTGCGGATTTCGGCGCAGGCCTCACGTTCGAGGTCAACGGCACGGAGTTCGGCGTGGAGCTGTGCGAAGACCTCTGGACGGCAGTGCCGCCCTCGTCGCACATGGCACTCAGCGGCGCGAAGGTGATCTTCAACCTCTCGGCATCGCCCGAGGCCGTCGGCAAGCACGCCTACCTGCGGCAGCTCGTAGCGCAACAGTCGGCACGCACGATAGGGGGTTATGTCTACTGCTCGGCCGGCTTCGGCGAATCATCGACTGACCTGGTATTCGCCGGGAACGGCATCATCGCCGAAAACGGAAAGATCCTGCGCGAAGCGAAGCGTTTCGTGCTCGAAGAGCAGTTGGTGGTGGCCGACCTCGACATCGAGCGGCTGGAATTCGAACGCCTCAGGAACACCTCGTTCCGCGTGAATGAAGGCGCGGCGGAGAACACCGTGATCGAAATGGAAATCCCCGAAGGGCTGCGCGCGGCGGCGCTCGACCGCGAAATCGACCCGATGCCGTTCGTGCCGCAGGACGAAGCGCACCGCAGCCAGCGCTGCGAGGAGATCTTCCAGATACAGTCGCACGGGCTGGCCAAGCGGCTGGTACACACGCGCTGCGAGAAGGCCGTGGTCGGCATCTCGGGCGGGCTCGACTCGACGCTGGCGCTGCTCGTGGCGGTACGCACGTTCGACAAGCTGCAACTCGACCGCACGGGAATCATCGGCATCACGATGCCCGGGTTCGGCACCACGGATCGCACTTACAACAATGCGCTGGAACTGATGCGCAGCCTGGGCGTCACCGTGCGCGAAATCCCGATCCGCGACGCCTGCCTGCAACACTTCAGGGACATCGGGCTCGACCCCGAAGACCGCTCGGCGGCCTACGAGAACAGCCAGGCACGCGAACGCACGCAGATACTGATGGACGTCGCCAACATGGAGGGCGGGCTGGTAGTCGGCACGGGCGACCTGAGCGAACTGGCCCTGGGATGGGCGACTTACAACGGCGACCAGATGTCGATGTACGGCGTGAACGCCTCGGTGCCCAAGACGCTGGTGCGCCATCTGGTAAAATGGGTGGCCGACACCGAATCGGATGCGGGGGCCCGCGCCACGCTGCTCGACATCATCGACACGCCGGTCAGCCCGGAATTGCTGCCGGCGGACAAGGACGGCAGGATCAGCCAGAAGACCGAAGACCTGGTAGGCCCTTACGAACTGCACGATTTCTTCCTCTACAACTTCATCCGCGGAGGTTACCGCCCGGCAAAGATCCTGTTCCTGGCCGAACAGGCATTCCGCGGCAGCTACGACCACGCTACGATCCGGAAATGGCTGGAGGTATTCTTCCGCCGCTTCTTCTCGCAGCAGTTCAAGCGCTCGGCAATGCCCGACGGCCCGAAGGTCGGTTCGGTGGCCCTGTCGCCCCGGGGCGACTGGCGTATGCCTTCGGACGCCTCGGCAGCCGTATGGCTCAAGGAGCTCGAAACACTGTAACCCGTAAATACGAATAAATAAAAATGAAGAAAACCCTTTTGTCCATCGCCGCGGCACTGCTGCTCGCAGGCGGCGCCGCATCGGCACAGGACTGGCAGGAAGCACTGAAAAAGGCCGCGACGGAGGCCGCAGACAAGGCGACAGGCGGCAAACTGACCCAATATGCGCTGGTCGGGACATGGAACTACTCCGCTCCGGGCGTGAAATTCGAAGGCAACGACCTGCTGAGCCAGCTCGGGGGATCGGCGCTCGAAGGTACCGTCAAAAGCCAGCTCGACAAGGTCTACCAAACGGTGGGCATCAAGCCCGGCGCAGGTTCGGTCACGTTCGGCAAAGACGGCGCATTCAGTACCCAAATGGGCAATTACAAATTGTCGGGCACCTATACGTTCGACCCTTCGACCCATGTGGCCGCGATGAAATTCGCCAAGGAGAAGCTCGGCAAGGAAAAGCTCGACCTGGGCGAGGTTCCGGGGCACGTCTACCTCAGCGGGACGAAGATGGTACTGGTCTTCCCGGTCAGCAAGCTCATCGAGATCATCAAATCATACGGCAGCAAAATCTCGTCGATGGAGACCATCGTCGCCCTGCTCGAACAGTACAAGAACGTATACATCGGATTCGAATTCAGCAAGGAAACGGGAGAAAATGCGAAATAGTTGAAAAAAATTCATAATTTTTTCAAAATGACAGATTCACGGCGGATCTGTCATTTTTTATTACGGATATTTACCGATCGCTCCCCGCACTTCCCCGGACAGTAAGCAGATGGGGTGCAGAAGTCGCAAACGGCATAAGTAAAATATTTTAGCAATTTCTTAAAGAACTTGCAAAACTCGAACAGATACATTATTTTTACCACCGAACAGATTCCACAAACCCTTAAACACAGATTGACTATGAACGAGCAAGCACATCAGTACGTCGAAGATTTCATGGCGCAACTAATCCTCCGCAATCCCAATGAGCCGGAATTCCACCAGGCCGTCCGCGAGGTCGCCGAATCGCTGGCTCCTCACATCGTGGCGAGCCCCGTATTGCAGAAAATGAAAGTTCTGGAACGCATCGCGGAACCCGAGCGCGTCATCATTTTCCGTGTGCCCTGGCTCAACGACAAAGGCGAGATCGAGATCAACCGCGGCTACCGCGTGCAGATGAACAGCGCCATCGGCCCCTACAAGGGCGGCATCCGCTTCCACCCTTCGGTCAACCTGTCGATCCTGAAGTTCCTCGCCTTCGAACAGACCTTCAAGAACAGCCTCACGACGCTGCCGATGGGCGGCGGCAAGGGCGGTTCGGATTTCAACCCCAAGGGGCGCTCGGACAACGAGGTGATGAAATTCTGCCAGTCGTTCATGACCGAATTGCAGCGCCACATCGGACAGGACACCGACGTCCCGGCAGGCGACATCGGCGTCGGCGGCCGTGAAATCGGCTTCATGTTCGGACAGTACAAGCGCCTGCGCGACGAATTCACGGGAACGCTCACCGGCAAGGGACGCGACTGGGGCGGCAGCCCGCTGCGCCCCGAAGCGACGGGCTACGGCACCTGCTACTTCGCACAGGAGATGCTCGCCACGCGCAAGGAGTCGTTCAAAGGCAAGACCGTCTGCATCTCGGGATCGGGCAACGTGGCACAGTATGCCTGCCAGAAGGCGACGCAACTCGGTGCGAAGGTCGTGACGCTCTCCGATTCGTCGGGTTACATCCACGACCCCGAAGGCATCGACGAGGCAAAACTGGAATATGTAATGGAATTGAAAAATATCTTCCGCGGACGTATCAAGGAGTACGCCGACCGCTATCCGTCGGCCAAGTACTACCCCGGCGAGCGCCCGTGGGGCGTGAAGTGCGACATCGCCATGCCGTGCGCCACGCAGAACGAGCTGAACGGAGACCAGGCTCAGGCGCTCGTGGACAACGGCTGCATCTGCGTAGCCGAAGGGGCGAACATGCCCTCGACCCCCGATGCCATCCGCATCTTCCAGCAGCACAAGCTGCTCTTCGCCCCGGGCAAGGCTGCCAATGCCGGTGGCGTTGCGACCTCGGGGCTCGAAATGACGCAGAACTCGATGCGTATCACCTGGTCGCCCGAAGAGGTCGACGCAAAACTCCGCTCGATCATGGTGAACATCCACTCGGTATGCGTGCAGTACGGCACCCAGCCCGACGGCTACATCAACTACGTAGTCGGAGCCAACATCGGAGGCTTCATGAAGGTCGCCAACGCCATGCTGGCGCAGGGTTGCGTATAACCGGCAGCCAAGTATTAAGTATGGGAAATCCCGGGCTTCCGTAACAGAAGCCCGGGATTTTTTATTGTCCGTGCGCGAATTATCCGTGTGCGAAGAGTATCGTGCCGAGGGGGGGGGTGCGGAGGAGGGATTCGTGCGGAGACCCGCACCGGAAGCATATCCGGCCCGAAAACGGATTACAGGAACAGCACAGCCAGCGTCGCGACGGCAAAGCCGCCACAGAAACCCGCAAGCACCTGTTGTCCGTTATGGCAGCCGAGGTAAAGGCGTGCAGAAGCCAGCGCGCCCGCACAGAGGATGGCCACCATCAGCGGCACCATCATGTTGCCTACGCCCGCAACGTTCATCACCACCAGCAGTGCCACGGCAGCGCCCATGGCCGTAAGGTGCAGGCTGATCTTCCAGTAGAACGACACGACGAGGCAGAGCACTTCGCAGCACGCCGCGGCGATCATGAACTTGCGCAGGAAGATCGCCGACGGGATCTTGGCGATGGTGATGGCGCAAAGCACGTAGCAGACCGCCCCGACCAGCAGCGGCAGCAGCCGCTCGCGCCGGTTGTCCACCTTAAAGTCGGAAATACGGCCCAGCGAGCGCAGCACGCCCAACGCCAGCAGGGGGATGATCATCGCATAGAGCACGACGACCCACAGCAGGTAGAACTTCACATTGGCGGGATAATGCGCGAAAACGGTGAGCGTCAGCAACACGACGATCAGGTAGAGGGGCAGCAGGAACGGGTGCAGCACCCACGATATTCCGTTCGAAAGTTTCTTATACATCATTCAAATTTATCACGGCCTCCCGCCCCGCAGCTGTCCGGCAATTGTCCATCCGGCGGGAAGGCATATTTCCGGCAGTACGGCCGCCCGGTAAAAGGGCGTACGCGAAGCCGCCGGGTCGAAATTTCGCTATATCTGTTTGCGGAGCCGGGCGACGGGAATGCCCAGCATCTCGCGGTATTTGGCCACCGTGCGCCGGGCGATGCGGTAACCCTTGCCGTTGAGGATGTCCATCAGCGTCTCGTCCGTCAGCGGATGGCGCTTATCCTCGTCGTCGATACACTCCTGCAGGATATTCTTGATCTCGTAACTCGACACTTCCTCGCCGCTGTCGGTCTGCATCGCCTCCGAGAAGAGCGACTTCAGCAGGATGATGCCGAACTGCGTCTGCACGTACTTGCTGTTCACCACGCGCGAGATGGTCGACACATCCAGCCCCGTGCGGTCGGCGATGTCCTTGAGGATCATCGGCCGCAGTTTCGACTTGTCGCCGTCCTTGAAATATTCCTGCTGGTAGTCCAGAATGGTCTGCATCGTACGCATAAGCGTATCGTGGCGCTGCTTGATGGCCGAAATGAACCACTTGGCCGAGTCGATCTTGTTCTTCACGAACTGGATCGCCTCCTTGTCCTTCTCGCGGACAAGGCCGTCGGCACCTACCATTTCGCGGATCATGTCCATATAGCGGCGGTTGACGCGCACCTCGGGGACATTATACGAATTGAGCGACAGCTGGAAATGCCCGTCCTGATAGTCGAGGATGAAGTCGGGGATGATGTAGGGCGTCGTGTCGGTTCCGCCCTCGGCATAGAGGTTGCCGGGCTTGGGCGACAGGTGCCTGATCTCGGCGATGGCCTCGCGGAAATCGTCCTCGGAAACCTGCAGGCGCGACATCAGTTTTTCGTAATGCTTCTTGACGAACTCGTCGAAATAGGCAGTCAGTATCTTGCGCGCCAGCCGGCGGGGCCGCGAATTGACGGGTATCTGCGCCATTTGCAGCAACAGGCACTCCTGGAGATTGCGGGCGCCGATGCCGGCGGGTTCCAGTTCATGGATGATGCCGAGCAGTTTCTCCAGCTCCTCGGCCGAGGTCTCGATCCCGACCGTGAAGGCGATGTCGTCGGCCACGGACTCCAGGTCGCGGCGCAGGTAACCGTCCTCGTCGATGCTCCCGACCAGGTATACGGCCAGTTTCATCTCGCGCTCGGAAAGGTTGCGGAACCCCAGTTGTTCGATCAGGTACTCCTGCAACGAACGGCCCTCGGTCAGGAATACCGGGCGCTGCTTGTCGTCCTTCGAGTAGTTATTGATACGGCTTTTATAGGAAGGGGTGTCGTCTTCACGCAAATATTCGTCGACCGAAATCTGCTGGGGCTGTTCCTCGTCCTCGGCAGCACGATCCTCTTCCTCCAGCACGATATTGTCTTCGATCTCCTGTTTGATACGCTGTTCGAGCTGCACGGTGGGCAGCTCCAGCAACTTGATCATCTGAATCTGCTGGGGCGAGAGCTTCTGCTGAAGCGACAGTACCTGTTTCTGATTAATAGCCATACTTTTTCCAAATTAAGAATTAAAGGATTCTGAATTTGGTTTCTTCTTCGGGGTTAATATACAACACAAACGGCCGCAACCGGAAAATCGTATGGGGAAGCGCGATTCCGAGGCTTGCGCCGCACGGCCCGGACAGGTAAATATCCGGGTTATGCGCCGGTACGAAACAGCCTTCCCGGGCGGTTAAAATTCGGCGTTCTTCGGCGTGCGCGGGAAAGGCTGCACGTCACGGATGTTGGTCATGCCCGTCACGAAAAGCAGCAACCGGTCGAAGCCCAGGCCGAAGCCCGAGTGCGGGGCCGAACCCCAGCGGCGGGTATCGAGATACCACCAGAGTTCCCGTTCGTTCATACCGAGCTCCCGCACCCTTGCACGAAGCTTGCCATAATCGGCCTCGCGCTCCGAACCGCCGATGATTTCGCCGATTCCGGGGAATAATACGTCCATGGCGCGTACCGTCTTGCCGTCGTCGTTCTGCTTCATGTAGAAGGCCTTGATATCCTTGGGGTAGTTGATCAGGATAACCGGACGCTTGAAATGCTCCTCCACGAGGTAACGCTCATGCTCGGACTGCAGGTCGCACCCCCAGTCGCAGGGGAATTCGAACTTGCGGCCCGAAGCCTTCAGGATCTCGACGCCTTCGGTGTAATCGAGGCGCTTGAAATCGTTGTGCAGCACGAAGTTCAGACGTTCCAGCAACCCCTTGTCCCACATCTTGTTCATGAACTCGAGGTCTTCGGCACAGTTGTCCAGCGCATATTGGATCAGGTACTTGAGGAAATCCTCGGCCAGTTCCATGTTGTCCTCCAGTTCGTAGAAGGCAGCCTCGGGCTCGATCATCCAGAACTCCGACGCATGGCGCGGGGTGTTCGAGTTCTCGGCGCGGAACGTGGGGCCGAACGTATAGATACGTCCCAGCGAGAGGGCTCCCAGTTCGCCTTCGAGCTGGCCCGAGACGGTCAGGTTGCACGACTTGCCGAAGAAGTCCTGCGCATAGTCGACCTTGCCCTCATCGGTCTTGGGGACATCGTTCAGGTCGAGGGTCGTCACCTGGAACATGGCGCCTGCGCCCTCGCAGTCCGAAGCCGTGATGAGCGGCGTATGGAAATAATAGAAGCCCTGTTTGTTGAAATACTCGTGGATGGCATACGCCATGGCGTGGCGGATGCGCAACACGGCACCGAAGGTATTGGTTCGCGGACGCAGGTAGGCAATTTCGCGCAGGAACTCCAGCGAGTGCCCCTTCTTCTGGAGGGGATAGGTTTCGGGGTCGGCCGTGCCGTACACCTCGATCTTCGCGGCCTGCACCTCGACCCGCTGCCCCGACCCGAGCGATTCGACGAGCCGTCCGTCGACGCGGATGCAGGCGCCCGTGGTAATCGGCTTGAGCTGCTCCTCGTCGAATTTCGAAAGGTCGACGACCACCTGTATGTTCGCAACGCACGATCCGTCGTTCAGGGCGATGAACGCCACGTTCTTGTTTCCGCGCTTGGTGCGCACCCATCCCTTGACGACAATGTCGGTGTCCACGACGCCCGACTTCAGAATTTCTACGATTCTCTGCGTTTTCATATGATCAATTTTATCTATGCCTTTAACGGCTCTTTTTCCATCTTACAAAGATACCCATTATTTGCGATTTGGCAAAAAAAAAGTACCTTTGCCTAACCTATATTAAGAACACACGCATGAAACGTACGATACTGCTGACGGCGGCCATCCTCTGCGCCGCAGGCGCCCGGGCGCAGGAGGCATACGACCTGCTGATCCCCGAACCCGAAACCCCGGTAGCGCTCCGCCCCGTCGAAGGGGGCCGCATTTACCGCACGGAGGTCATTCCCTACGACAAGCGCCATGACGCCGATGCCCGCAACTTAGCGGGCGCCGACGCATATATGGCCTACACGCCCGAACCGTTCGCCGCATCGGGCGACGCGGTTGCCGTCGGGCAGGTGGTCGAAATACCCTACGTGTGGACGGACGGGGTCGTCTACCTGCATCTGGAAAACATAGGCACGGCCTACACCCTCACGGTCAACGACAGCAAGGTGGCCGAAGTCGAAGACCCTTCGACGCCCGCCGAATTCGCATTGACGCCCTACATCCGCGAAGGCAAGAACGCCATCGCGCTGACGCTGCGCCGCAGTGCCGCCGACCGGATCAACGCCGTCCCCGCCTCGCGCAAGGCTTTCGAGAACTGTTACCTTTACACGCAGACCAAACGTTCGATCCGCGATTTCGAGATCGCGCTCGTGCCCGACTCGACACGCAAATTCGGCGTGCTGGAGCTGGCGATCGTCGCGCAGAACGGTTTCAACTACGACGAACCCGTGACCGTAGGCTACGACATCTACTCGCCGCAGGGCAAGCTGCTCGAGTTCAACATGCAGGAGGTCACGATTCCCGGACGTTCGACCGACACCGTGCGCTTCACGCCCTTCATCTACGGCACCAACGCCAACAAGTGGGAGCCGGGCGCCAAGAACCCGCCGCTCTACAAGGTGATGCTCTTCACGCGCCGCGACGGGGCTTACCGCGAATACATGCCGCTGAAGATCGGCTTCGGCAAGACGGAGCTCGTCGACGGGCGCCTCACGCGCTTCGACAAGGAGCTGAAACTGGTCAAGGCCGGGTACAACGCCGCTGCCGACCGCAAGACGACCCTCGCGGAGCTGAAAGCGCTCAAGGCCAAGGGCAATAATACGATATGCCCCGACTATCCGCAGCCGGGGTGGTTCTATGACCTGTGCGACGAGCTGGGGCTTTACGTCATCGACTGCGCCAACATCAACGCACCCGAAAAGCGTGACGACCGGAAGGTCGGCGGCACGCCGTCGAACGACCCGTCGCTGGCGGACGAATACCTCGAACGCGTGAAGGCGATGTACTACCGTTCGCGCAACCATTCGTGCGTCATCGCATTCGCGCTGGGCGGCGAATCGGGCAACGGATACAACATGTACAAAGCCTATGAGTGGCTCAAGTCGGTGGAGAAGTCGCGCCCGGTGATCTGTGCGGATGCCGACGGCGAGTGGAATTCGGATTTGTAGGCAATGACCGTCGAACTGATCGTCATAGGTAAAACCGATTCGAAGGAGATCGCAGCGCTGGTCGAGATGTACGCCCGGCGTGTGAATTTTTACTGCAAGTTCGCGGTCACGGCCCTGCCCGACGTCCGAAACACCAGGAACCTCACGGTAAAACAACAGCGTACGGCCGAAGGCGAGGCCATCCTGCGCCAGACAACGGACGGCGACTACGTCGTACTGCTCGACGAGCGGGGCGAGGAGATGCGCTCGGTGGAATTCGCCTACTGGCTTCAGAAACGGATGAACAGCGGCGTGAAACGCCTGGTACTGGTGATCGGCGGCCCCTACGGATTCTCGGACGAGGTTTACAGGCGCGCCGATGCGAAACTGTCGCTCTCGCGCATGACCTTCTCGCACCAGATCGTGCGGGCGATCTTCGCCGAACAGATATACCGGGCCTTCACCATCCTCAACAACGAACCCTACCACCACGAATAGAACGATGCAGCAGCGCCCCGCCATAGCCGTCGTAGCCCCCAACGTCCTGATGGGCGTCGGGCTGAAAGCCATCCTGGAAAAGATCATCCCGATGGCCGACGTGGAGCTTTTCGGCGATTTCGAAACATTCGCGCAGGCAACCCCGGAACGGTTCTTCCACTTCTTCGTCGCGGCACAGCTGTTCGTCACGCACAGTTCGTATTTCCGCCCGCTGCGCCACAAGACGATCCTGCTTTGCAACGGGCAGCCGCAGCCGGCCTATGCGGACATGCACAGAATCGACGTCTGCACCAGCGAAGAGACCGTCGTACGCGATATCCTGCGTATGCACCACGGGGCGCACCACCACGAGCACGACATCGCAGGCGCCGCTCACCCCGCAATCGCACAGCTCTCGGGACGCGAAGCCGAGGTACTGGCCCTCATCGCCCGGGGCTATATGAACAAGGAGATCGCCGACCGCCTGCAAATCGGGCTGACGACGGTCATCTCCCACCGCCGCAACATCATGGAAAAGCTGGGCATTCGCTCGGTGGCCGGGCTGGCAATCTACGCCATGACGGCCGGATATGTCGCGGGCGACGAACTCTGAGCGCCTCCTCACAAATTAGGATTGCAGCTTCCGAAATAATTCCGTTACTTTGCAGTTGAATTAAACGTCTTATCGTGCACCGCAAACAACTGTTCATAGCACTCCTGCTGCTGCCGCTCCTGTCGGCTGCCGCGGGGAGGCATTCGTCTGCGCCACTCCCGGCAGCGGAAACCGCGGCGGTACGTGCGGCTGCCCAAGGACAGGCGGAAACGGAAGTACAGGCCGGGGCGGCAGAGCAGGCGACAACCGCAGGACAGGCCGTAAACGGAGGCTCCGCGGGAATCGGGGGACAAGCAGGAAACGCAGGGCAGGCCACGTTCGGGAAATACCCGGCGACCGAAGACAATTCGACAGCCGAAGCGACCACAGACGCGGGCGAGGCCGACCCCGCGGGCGTCGACACGGTGATCGTGGTGGACAAGGTACAGGTAACGGCCATCAAACAGGGCATGGTGCTGCGCTCGCAGCCCGTGGCGGCAGCCATCGTCGGCAGCCGCGCCATCGAACGGGGGCATGTCGACGCCCTGAAAAACCTCTCGCAGAACGTCCCCAACTTCTACGTCCCCGACTACGGGTCGCGCATGACCTCGTCGATCTACGTCCGCGGGCTCGGGGCACGGATCGACCAGCCGGTCATGGGGCTCAACATCGACAACGTTCCGGTGCTGAACAAGGACAATTACGACATGGAACTGGCCGACGCAGAGCGCATCGAAGTGCTGCGGGGCCCGCAGTCGACGCTCTACGGGCGCAACACGATGGGCGGCGTCATCAACGTATACACGCTCTCGCCGCTCGCATACGAGGGTGTCCGCCTGAGCGCCGAATACGGCAGCGGCGACAGCTACCGGTTCAGGGCTTCGTCCTATTACAGGATAAACCCCGACCTGGGCATGGCCGTGACGGGCTATTACACGCATACGGGCGGATTCTTCGAGAACCTCGCAACGGGCGAAAAATGCGACTGGGAGCGGATGGGCGGCGGACGCTGGAAGGCGCAGTGGCGCAACCGTGCGGGATTGCGGATCGACAATACGCTTTCCTTCTCGGTGCTCGAACAGGGCGGGTATCCCTATGCCTACGTCGGCGAGGAGATCGTGCACGACGGGCAGACGGTCATCCGCCCGGGCGAGATACGCTACAACGACCCGTGCTCCTACCGCCGCACGACCCTCAGCGACGGGCTCACGGTGCGCTACGACGCCGGCAGTTTCTCGGTGGCCTCGATCACCAGCTACCAGTATTCCGACGACGAGATGATCCTCGACCAGGATTTCCTGCCCCTTTCGTATTTCACGCTCAAACAGGCGCGTACGGAACACACTCTCACCGAGGACATTGTATTCCGCTCGCACGAACGGGGGGCGTACCGCTGGCTGCTGGGCGCATTCGGATTCTACCGCCACGGCGTGATGAACGCCCCGGTGCATTTCAAGCAGACCGGCATCGAGGAGCTGATACTCAGCAACGCCAACGAACACGACCCGCAATACACCTACGACGCATGGGACAACGACGAGTTGCTGCTGGGCAGCCGCTTCCGCAACCCCTCGGCAGGCGGAGCGCTCTACCACGAATCGAACTACACGGCCGGACGCTGGCGCTTCACCGCGGGCCTGCGCTTCGACTACGAGCACACCCGCCTGCGCTACCGCAGCTCCACGCAGACCGGCTACACGGCGACCGACCGCGTGAGCGGCACGACGGGGCACTACCCCCTGTCGATCGACATCCGCAATACGCTCAAGCGGAATTTCACCGAAGTACTGCCGAAATTCTCGGTGCTCTATGCCTTCGACGAGATACACAACCTCTACGTTTCGGTGGCCAAAGGGTACAAGGCCGGCGGGTTCAACACGCAGATGTTCTCCGACGTGCTCCAGCAGAAGATGATGAACGAAATGGGGTTCGGGACGGTCTACGACGCGGATAAAGTCGTGAGCTACGAACCCGAATACAGTTGGAACTACGAATTGGGCGGGCACTTTTCGTGCATGGAAGGCGCCGTGCGGGGCGATTTCGCGCTCTTCTACATCGACTGCCGCGACCAGCAGCTCACAATCTTCCCCGAAGGGACGACCACCGGGCGCATGATGACCAATGCCGGACGCACGCGCAGCTTCGGCGGCGAGTTGTCGCTGCAGGTATCGCCGTGGCAGAACCTCGACATCAATGCGGCCTATGGATACACAAATGCCAAATTCGTCCGTTATAACGACGGGAAAACCGATTACAAGGGCAACTACCTGCCCTACGCGCCGCAGCATACGCTGTCCGCAAATGGGGCGTGGACGATCCCCACGGGGGTGCAGTGGCTCGGAAATATCGTCCTGCAGGCCGGTGTCCGCTGCGCGGGGCGCATCTGGTGGAACGAGGAGAATTCGCTCTCGCAGCCATTTTATGCGCTGGTCGAAGCCTCCCTGCGTTTCGAACAGAAACACTATTCGGTCGACATATGGGGGCGCAACCTCGCGGACGCGGGTTACAACGTATTTTATTTCAAGTCCATCGGCAACGAATTCGTACAGCGCGGACGTCCCAGGACATTCGGCATAACACTGAATATTAACCTATAACGACAATAAAACAATGAAAAAACTCCTTATCCTGCTCGCCCTCGCGGCCTGTGCGGCATGCAACACCGAAGACGACAACGATAACCGGCAGACAGCCACTTTCGGGGGCACGCTCACCATTACCAGCAACCAGACCCCGTCGGCGACACCCTTTGTGACAAACAACATAAGTTTCGAACTTACGGAAGACAACAGCGGCCTATTCAAGCTCACGATGTACAACGTGCGTTTCGCGCAGTCCATGCCGATGTCACTCAATATCGTTATCCCCGAACTGAAATACGAGGACTCGGACGGCGACGGCATCTACGAACTAACGAGCACGGCCGATCCGATCATCCCCTACATCGGCGGCAAACCGTATTACGACCCGCAAACCGGCAAGGGATTCGCAATCCCGATGTTCACCGGCAGGCTCGCCAACGGCGTCCTGGAGGTGATCTTCACCTGCCGCAACGCGAAGATTCCCGTGGGCGACGAGACACTCGACCACAAGGCCGTGTACAAGGGAACGATTCTTTTGTAACTTTGCACCGAAAAACGTAACGATATGAAGGCAGAATACAAACCATTCGTAGACGAGCTCATCGAGCTCTGCATCAAGGAGGACATCGGCGACGGCGACCACACGTCGCTCTCGTGCATCCCCTCCGACGAACACGGCCGCATGCGCCTGCTGTGCAAGCAGGAGGGAATCATCGCCGGCATCGAGATCGCGCAGGTCGTATTCCACCGTCTCGACCCGGAGATGGAATTCGAGCAGGTACTCAGCGACGGCGACCGCGTGAAGCCCGGCGACGTGGCGTTCTACGTCTCGGGACGCCTGCGCTCGCTGCTGCAGGCCGAACGCATCATCCTCAACATCATGCAGCGCATGAGCGGCGTGGCTACGCAGACCGCCGTTTACGTCGACCGCCTCGCAGGGCTGCATACCCGGGTGCTCGACACGCGCAAGACCACGCCCGGCATGCGCGTGCTGGACAAGATGGCCGTGAAGATCGGCGGCGGCGAGAACCACCGCATGGGACTTTTCGACATGATCCTGCTGAAGGACAACCACATCGACTTCGCGGGCGGCATCCGCAAAGCCATCCACGGCGCCCGCGAGTACCTCCGGGCCAAGGGCAAGGATATTCCCATCGAGTGCGAAGTACGTTCGCTGGAGGACATCGACGAGGTGTTCGCCGCGGGCGGCGTCGACCGCATCATGTTCGACAATTTCACGCCCGCAATGACCCGCGAGGCCGTGCAGAAAGTCGCAGGCCGCTGCGAGACCGAATCGAGCGGCGGCATCACGCTCTCGACGATGCGCGACTACGCCGAATGCGGCGTCGACTTCATCTCGGTCGGTGCCCTGACGCACCAGATCAAGTCGCTCGACATGTCGCTCAAGGCCTGCGAATAATCAGGACGCGCTGTCGTCACAGAATCGTCCGGACAACGGTTAATCCATGAAACGCCTGCTCCATACCCCGCTGGCCCTGTTACTACGGCGCATCGTACTGCTCTATGCGGTACTGATGCTCTGCCGCGCGGTTTTCTATCTCTACAATACGCAGTTGCTGGGGACGATCGGCCGGGGTGAGTTGTGGCAGCTGCTCGCCGGGGCGCTCAAGTTCGACACGGCATCGGTCATCTATGCCAACGGGGTATTCATCCTGCTGGCGTTGCTGCCCCTGCATGTGCGCGAACGCGGCTGGTACCGCAAACTGATGTACTGGTACTACGTCGCAGTGAACGCCGTGCTGGTCGTGGCTGTCAACATGTCCGACTGCGTCTATTTCCGGTACACGCAGAAACGGTTCACCGCCGATGAAATCTTCTTTGCCGACAACAGCAATTCGGTGCAGCTCGTCGGTAAGTTCATGGCTGAAAACTGGTACCTGGTACTCGTCGCCGCAGCCCTCGTGGCGCTGCTGGCATGGGGTTACGGCCGCAAGGTGCGCGAGGAAAGCCTGCTGAGCCGCGGCTGGGCCTACTACGTCGGAAGTACGGTGATCTTCACCGCAGGCGCAGGGCTCTCGATCGCAGGTATGCGCGGCGGCATGACCCGCATGACACGGCCGATCACCCTTTCGAACGCCACCCTCTATACCGACGACAGCGGCAAGGCGAACCTCATCCTGAGCAACCCGTTCTGCATCCTGCGGACGATCGGCAGCGCGGGAAGCGTCAATTACAAAAAATATTTCACCCCCGAAGAGCTGCCGCAGCATTTCACGCCCGTACACCAGCCCGCGGACAGCGCGGCGGTGAACCTGACAGGGCGCAACGTCATGGTCTTCATCATGGAGAGCATGTCAGCCGAGCATTCGGCCTACCTGATGCCGGAGGTTTATGCCGGGCGGGAAACCAAGGGCTTCACGCCGTTCCTCGACTCGCTGATGCGCGGCGGCCTCTGTTTCAAACGCATGTATGCCAACGGCACGCGCTCGATACAGGCCATGCCCTCGGTGCTGGGCAGCATCCCTTCGTTCCGGACGCCGTTCGTACTGATGCCGCAATCGCTCGGTGAAAGCCGGCAGTTGCCGGCCATGCTCCGCGACCAGGGTTATTCGACGGCATTCTTCTGCGGCTCGGAATACGGCTCGATGGGATTCGGGGCTTACGCCCGCTCGGCAGGCGTCGAACGGCTCGTCAGCCGCGAGGACTACGAGGCGAAGTACGGCAAAGGCGATTTCGACGAGTACTGGGGCATTTGGGACGAACCGTTCCTGCAATTCACGGGCGAGGAGCTCTCCCAGATGCCGGAACCTTTCTTCGCCACGCTGTTCACCCTCTCGTCGCACCACCCGTTCGTCGTCCCGGCACAATACGAAGACAAACTCCCGGACGGATACACGAAGATACACAAGGGCGTGGCCTACGACGACAACGCCTTCCGGCTCTTCTTCGAGCGCTTCGGAAGCGAAGAATGGTTCCGCCGCACGCTCTTCGTATTCGTAGCCGACCATGTGTCCTCCGAAAAATTCGCCGCCCAAACCCGCAGCTATCCGGGCAACTACCATATCATCGGCTTCATGTATACCCCCGACGGCGCCTTGCGGGGCGAGGTCAGCGAAGTCGTGCAGCAGCTCGACATCATGCCCACGCTCCTGGGGCTGCTGGGCAACAGGGAGCCCTATTTCGCATTCGGGCGCGACGTGCTGAACGAACCGCAGCGACCGCAATGGTCGGTGAGCTGGGACGGGGCGTTCCAGGCCGTGACGAACGACGGCACGATCCGCTTCGACGACGCGCAGGAGACACCGGCGGCGTCAAGCGCCGGGGACTCCCTCCTGCAGGACTTCCGCGCCCTTGTCCAGCAATACTATTCCCACGCAGAAAAAAAGAGTTACATCGTCCATGATTGAATTCAAACCCGTGCGCCTCGAGGATAAACAGACCATCGAGCGCTATACCATGCCCTCGGGCATCTATAACTGCGACCTTGCATTCGCCAACATGTACTGCTGGCAGGCGATGTATCGCAGTGCCTGGGCCGAGATCGACGGCTTCCTGGTGATCCGCTTCCAGATCGGGGGCGGGGAGAAGATCGGGTACATGCAACCCGTCGGCGAAGGGGATTTCGCCCGGATCATCCCCGCCCTGCGCGAAGATGCCCATGCGCACGGCCAGCGGCTGCGCATCATCGGCCTTACGGACGAGGGGCGCGAGATGGTTCGCAACATGCACGCCGGGCTGTTCGCGTTCGAATCCGACCGCGGGATGGAAGATTACGTTTACAACGCCGACGACCTGCGCAACCTCACGGGACGCAAATACCAGCCCAAACGCAACCACATCAACCGTTTCATGGCGGAGTACCCCGGTTTCCGGTACGAGCAACTCACGCGCGAGCGGTTCGGGGAGTGCATGCAGCTCGAACGCGAATGGCGCCGGGCCCACGAAGGGCACACCTCGGAGCTGTGCGCCGAACAGCGGGCCATGCAGCGGGCTTTCGAACATTTCGAAGAACTGGAAATGCTCGGCGGCTGTATCTACGTGGGCGACAGGCTGATCGCGTTCACATACGGTTCGGCGGTCAACGACCATACGTTCGACACGCATGTCGAGAAGGCGGACACCGACTACGACGGCGCCTTCACGATCATCAACAAACTCTTCGCACAGCACCTTCCCGCGCGTTTCACGATGATAAACCGCGAGGAAGACCTCGGGATCGACGGGTTGCGCCAGTCGAAGCTCTCCTACCACCCCGCCGTCATCCAGCACAAATATGCGGCCATCCACCTGCACCCGGATGAAATCGCCTGCAAGGAGCTGTGGACGGCTGCATTCGGCGACGACGAACAGTTCGTCGACTCGTTCCTGATGCGCTATTACAGCCGCCGCAGGATGCTGACGGCCGAATGCGAAGGGCGTACGGCGGCCATGCTCCACCTCGTGCCGTTCGAGAGCGAGCTGGGACGGTCGACCTACATCTACGGCGTAGCGACAGCGCCCGAATTCCGCCGCCGGGGACTGGCCGGCAAGCTGATGCGCGAAGCGATGCGGCTCATCGGCGAGCAGGGCGACGAGGCGGCCTTCCTGATCCCGAGCGAGGAGTGGCTGCACGGGTTCTATGCAAAATACGGCTTCGAAGGCACCGTCCCGGTGACATTCTCATCGCAAGACGGCTTCGATTTCGGGACGGGCGACGCCTCGAAAGACAGGGCCATGGTCTGGCGGCGAGCCCCCGGGGCTCCGCTGCCCGAGGCACTGCACTGCAACTACGCGAACAAGTAGCAGCCCCGCATATTCCGCCACAGCAGGAAGTGCGCTATCGTTCCCGCGATAAGAAAGCCGCAGACTTTACAGTCTGCGGCTTTCCGTTTTGCATATCGTCACCTAAAGTCGTCAGAATATGGTTCCGCCGTCCACCTTGGTCGTAGTCCAGGGGACTTCTTTCACCGAAGAAATCACGGCCTCCTGACCGACAACCGTCAACGTAATTTCGTACTCCACGCCAGCCAGCAGCGACGGCATGGTATCGGCCTTAATGTTTGCTGTGAATTCTTTGCCGTCGATCGTGCAGGTCACGGCAATGGTAGGCTGACCGGCCATAGGTATTACAAGCGCCTTTTCGCCGGCGGCCAGGGTAAGCGTCGCCGTTCCGACCGGATCCACCTTGCCGTCTACCATGTTAAGCGTGCCGGTCGCATAGATTCCACCGGTAATCTGTACCTGGGTGAGATTGGCAGCACCTGTGTATCCATTGCCGGCCGTTGCCAGAAATGAGAGTTTGGAATAGGCGTGCCCCATCTCAACGGCGACAGCTCCCGCATTGGCAGCATTGACAGACTGGTGCTGGTAGATCAAATCCTGTGCGGCCGCATCCTTTTGCGCCGTCAGCGTATATTCGGCACCACTAGCAGAAGTAGTCACGGCCAAAGCCGCAGGCGCCCATGCCACCAGCGTACCGCCCGTACGATCCACCAAAATAGGATCGCCCTCGACAGTCCATGCATCGGCACTATATTTCACCAGTTTCGTTGCAGCGGTAACGCCGGGAATAAAAACATTGAAATCGGCTGCGTACGGTTTCGCCTCGGCACGCGTAACAACATCGAGTGTCGTCACACCTACGAAATGTACAGGCGCGATTTCAGGCTGGGGGGGGTAACTTCGTCCTGTTTATCGCAAGAACAGAAAACGGCCGAAGTCATGGCTGCAGCGGCAGCGGCATAGTAAAAAAGTTTCATTTAGATAGTTTATTAAATTGTTATACATTTTTTGGACGGCCTGCAACCCGCTCAAACGAATTCAACCGACAGCCCCAATTATCCTCTCTTACAGAACGAAATCATTTACATAACACATAATTGTTTACTTCGCAACACACAATTTCGCTCTTTAATGACATTCAAAGTTAAATAAAAACCATCACATTGTACCATATGAACCGCAGAAGCATACATAAAAAGCATTTTTGTATACCATATCGAGCTACTTAATATATCTTGTGGGCGGATATGATTACAGCTTCCTAAAAATCGACGGAAAAGGCGCCTGAACCCGGCAAAATACCGGACATGCATTGCTCGAAGCAGGCCGCAGAAAAACCGCCCTCCCCAACGGCAAAGGCCGGAAAAAGGCAAGGCACTAAAAAACCCGAAGTGAAAACTTCGGGTTTTGCGGGGGAGAGCCCGGAGGCGAACAACGCCCGGGTCAGGCGATTCGGGGCTATTTCCGTGCGATACGCCGCAGGAAGCACTCGATCGTATTCTCCATCAGGCAGCAGATCGTCATCGGCCCCACGCCGCCGGGAACAGGGGTGATGACCGACGCCTTGGGCTCGATAGCAGCGAAATCGACGTCACCGCACAGCTTGCCGGTTTCGGGATCGCGGTTGACCCCCACGTCGATCACCACGGCACCGTCACGCACCATATCCGCCGTTACGAACTTCGGGCGGCCGATCGCCACGACCAGGATGTCGGCGCGGCGCGTCACCTCGCCCAGGTTACGCGTACGGCTGTGCGCCATGGTCACGGTGGCATTGGCATCCAACAGCAATTTCGAGACGGGAAGCCCGACGATATTGCTGCGGCCGATCACCACGGCCTCCTTGCCGGCGATCTCCACGCCCGCAGCCCGCAGCATCTTGAGGATACCTTTCGGCGTACAGGGCAGCGTACAGGGCTGTTTCTGCCACAAAGCCGCCACATTGAGGGGATGGAAGCCGTCGACATCCTTCCCCTTGTCGATCGCGGCGATCACCTTGTCCTCGTCGATATGCTTGGGCAGGGGCAGCTGCACCAGGATTCCGTCGACGCCTTCGTCGGCATTCAGGTCGGCGATGATGCCGAGCAACTCGGCCTCGCAGACCGACTCCGGCTTGCGGATCGTCGTATTGCGGATGCCGACTTCGGCCGAGGCCTTGGCCTTGCCCGTCACATAGGAGACGCTGCCCGGGTCTTCGCCCACGAGGATTACGACCAGATGCGGCACGCGTCCGTATTTCGCGCCGAAAGTAGCCACTTCGGCGGCCATTTCGGCCTTGAGTTTTGCTGAGAGTTCTTTTCCGCTGATAACCATACCTTATATATAACTATTTTTCAAATGCCCAATGTCCGATGTCGGTGCGGTGGAAGAGGTTGTCGCATCCGATGCGTGCGACATCCCGCAGCGCATTGGCGCGTGCCTCGGCCAGCGTGGCCCCTTTGCCCACGACGAACAGCACGCGGCCGCCCGAGGTGAGGATGCGGCTGCCGTCGGTCTTCGTCCCCATGTGGTAAAGGGCGCCTTCCACCCGGTCGAGCCCCTTGATCTCGCAGCCCTTTTCATAGGCTCCGGGATAGCCTTTCGAGGCGAGCACGATGCCGAGCGTGGCGAAATCGTGCCATACGAGCTGCGTATCGCCGCCGTCGGCCACAGCGCAGAAGATATCCACGATGTCGCTTTTCAGGCGCGGCAGCACGACCTCGGTTTCGGGGTCGCCGAAACGGGCGTTGAATTCGATGACCTTGATCCCTTGCGGGGTCTTCATCAGGCCGCCGTAAAGCACGCCTTCGAACGGGCAGCCCTCGGCGACCATCGCGTCGGCGGTCGGTTGCAACACCTTCTCGAGCGCATAGCGTTCGTCCTCGGCCGTAATGAACGGCAGGGGCGAATATGCGCCCATACCGCCCGTATTGGGCCCCTTGTCGCCGTCGAATGCCCGCTTGTGATCCTGCGCCAGCACCATCGGCCATACCTTATGCCCGGAGACGAAGCACATGAACGAAAATTCAGGCCCCGTGAGGAAATCCTCGACGACGACCTTGCCCGCGCCGAATTTGTCGTCGAGCAACATGTCCTTCAGGGCGGCGTCGGCCTCCTCCATCGTCTCGGCGATCACCACGCCCTTGCCCGCGGCCAGCCCGTCGTATTTCAGCACGGCAGGCAGCGGACGCGAAGCGACATAGTCCATCGCCGCGGCATAATCGGTGAAGGCCCGGTAACCGGCCGTCGGAATGGCGTATTTGGCCATCAGATCTTTGGCGAACTCCTTGCTCGACTCGATACGCGCGGCAGCCTTCGTAGGGCCGAAAGCCCGCAGCCCGGCGGCCTTGAACGCATCGACCACACCCGCCGCCAACGCCACCTCGGGGCCGACGACCGTAAGGCAGATCCCGTTCTGCGCCGCAAAATCGCGCAGCCGCTCCACCTCCGTCTCGCGGATAGCCACGCACTCGGCCTGCGCCGCAATACCCGCATTGCCGGGGGCGCAAAATATCTTCTCCACCTGGGGCGAGCGCGACAGCGCATCCACAATTGCATGTTCACGGCCACCGCCGCCAATAACCAAAACTTTCATACGAATACGAATTAACAGTTTCCACCGCCGTTATGCCGCCGGACGATGTATGCACGGCCTGCTGCCGACCACAAGTCCGGCACTCTCCCCAAGCCCCTCCCTCGGGAGAGGCTTGTCGCAGCGGCAAAAGTTTTTATTTATACCGTCCGATTTCCGATCGCCACGGAAGCGGATTTCACCTTGGCGAAATCCGGTTCGGGCGGGGCACAAGCATCCTGTTTCCCGCCCGAAGCGGGCACGGCGAGACGAAAGGTGCCGCGATAATCGAAAATCAATGTTTGAAATGGCGCTCGCCCGTGAATACCATGGCGATACCCTTCTCGTCGGCCTTCCGGATCGAGTCCTCGTCACGTACCGAACCGCCCGGCTGCACGATGGCCGTCACGCCGTATTCGGCAGCCAGCGTCACGCAGTCGTCAAAGGGGAAGAAGCCGTCCGAAGCCAGCACCAGTCCTTCGGTAACGCCGGCGGCATGCGCCTGCCGGAGTGCGATCTCGGCCGAGCCGATGCGGTTCATCTGCCCGGCGCCCACGCCCAGCGTACGGCCGTCCCTGACGGCGACGATGGCGTTCGACTTGACGTGCTTGACGATATGCCAGCCGAAATTCAGGTCGTCCATCTGTGCCGCGGCGGGTTTTGCCTTCGTCACGCACATATCGGCCGTGACGGTTTTCGTCGCCACGTCGAGATCCTGCACCAGCAGGCCGCCGTTGACGCTGACATATTGCTTGGGGTCGACGGCCCCCTGCTGCATATCGACCTCCAGCAGCCGCAGGTTTTTCTTCGTGCAGAGCACTTCGAGCGCCCCTTCGTCGAATTTCGGCGCCATGATGATCTCGAGGAAGATCGGTTTCATCAACTCGGCCGCCTCGCGCGTTACGGTGCGGTTCGTGGCGACGATACCCCCGAAGATCGACACCTTGTCGGCCTCGTAAGCCTTCGTCCAGGCATCCACGACATCCTTGCCGACGGCAGCACCGCAGGGATTCATGTGTTTGAGCCCCACGCAGAACGGCTCATCGAACTCGCGGACGATGCACAGCGCGGCATTGGCATCCTGGATATTGTTGTACGACAACTCCTTGCCGTTGAGCTGACGGGCGAAAGCCAGCGAATAGGGAACCTTCGTCTGCTCGCGGTAGAACTTGGCCGACTGGTGGGGATTCTCCCCGTAGCGCAGCGACTGCACGAGGTCGAATTCGAGGAACAGCTTCTCGTTAAGCCCGGCCTGTGCACGCATATAGGCCGCGATCATCGCATCGTACTCGGCCGTATGGGTGTATGCCTTGGCGGAAAGTTTCAGGCGCGTAGCCTTTTCGGTATTGCCGGCAGTGCGGATCTCGTTCAAAATCAAGTCATAGTCCGCAGGGTCGCAGACCACCGTGACGTCGGCCCAGTTCTTGGCGGCCGAACGCAGCATCGAAGGGCCGCCGATGTCGATGTTCTCGATGGCGTCCTCCATCTTCACATCGGGTTTGGCAATGGTCTGGCGGAACGGGTAGAGGTTCACGCAGACCATGTCGATAAATTCGATATTGTTATCTTTCAGGGCTTTCAGGTGTTCGGGATCGTCGCGTCGCGCCAGCAGGCCGCCGTGCACGTTGGGGTGCAGGGTCTTGACGCGGCCGTCGCAGATCTCGGGAAAGCCCGTCACGTCGCTGATGTTGATTACTTCCACCCCGCTGTCGGCCAGCAGTTTCATCGTGCCGCCCGTGGCGATCACCTCCCAGCCCAGGGCACGCAGGCCCTTGGCGAAATCAACGACACCCGTTTTGTCGCTGACACTGATTAATGCACGCATATCGTTATTATTCCTTTAATAATTTATTAATCGTTTCTATATAAAGCGGATATTCCACCGCATGAATCCGGGCTTCCAGCTCGGCGATGTCGTCGCCGTCGTATCCGAACGCCCGCTGGGAGATGATCTTCCCGCCGTCGAGCGTCGCATCGACATAGTGGATCGTCACACCAAAGACCTTGACGCCGTATTCCAGCGCCTGTTCGATGGCATGCGCCCCGCGGAATGCCGGCAGCAGCGAAGGATGGATGTTGACGATCCGCCCGCCGTAAGCCCCCAGCAGCACATCGCCGACGATGCGCATGTACCCCGCCAGGCAGACCAGCTCCACGCCGGCTTCGTCGAGCCGCCGCACGATCTCGCGCTCGTAGTCGGCCTTCGAGGCATACTCTTTCGGGGCGAATACGAATGCCTCGACCCCGTGCCCCGCAGCCCGCTGCACGACCCCGGCGCCGGGTTTGTCGCAGACCATCAGCACCACCCGGGCCGGGATCTCCCCCCGCTCGCAGGCCGTGGCGATGGCCTCGAAGTTCGTGCCGCTGCCGCTGGCAAAGACCGCAAGGCGTCGCACGGCCTTAGCGGATTACGACACCCTCGGTGTCCGTGACGCGTCCGATGACGGCCGCCTTCTCGCCCTGCTCCGCAAGGATGGCGATGGCTTTCCCCGCCTGCGACGCATCGAGGGCGATGACCATGCCGATGCCCATGTTGAAGATGTTGAACATCTCGCGGTGCGCCACCTTGCCGTATTTCTCGAGGAAGCGGAACACGGGCAGGATCTCCCAAGTGCCCTCCTCGATTTCGAGCCCCTGCCCTCCGTGCAGGATGCGGGGGATATTTTCGTCGAAACCTCCGCCCGTGATATGGCTGATGCCGTGTACGTCGCAGCTGCGGATCACTTCGAGCACCTGCTTCACGTAGATCTTCGTCGGGGTGAGCAGCACTTCGCCCAGCAGTTTGTTCGACAACTCGGGATAGACCTTGTGCAGATCCAGGCAGTTATCCGCAAGGATCTTACGCACGAGGCTGAAGCCGTTGGAGTGCACGCCGCTCGAGGCGATGCCCACCAGCACATCGCCGGCCCTGACCTTCGATCCGTCGATGAGCTTCGATTTCTCGACCACGCCGACCGTGAAACCGGCGATGTCGTACTCGCCCTCGGAGTACATGCCCGGCATTTCGGCCGTCTCGCCGCCGACCAGCGCACAACCCGCCTGGCGGCAGCCGTCGGCAACACCGCTCACGATGGCCTCGATCTTCTGGGGTTCGTTATGGCCTACGGCGACATAGTCGAGGAACACCAGCGGCTCGGCACCCTGCGCCAGCACGTCGTTGACGCACATGGCCACGGCATCGACGCCGATCGTGTCGTGCTTGTCCATCTCGAACGCCAGCTTGAGCTTCGTGCCCACGCCGTCGGTACCGCTCACCAGCACCGGCTCCTTCACGTTCAGCGCCGAGAGGTCGAACATGCCTCCGAATGCACCGATATTGCCCATCACGCCCAGGCGCGAGGTCGATGCCACGTGTTTCTTGATGCGCCGCACCACTTCGTATCCAGCCTCGAGGTTCACACCGGCCTTCTCATAACTCTGTGCCATTATAATCTTCCTTTTAAAGTAGTCCTTAACATTTTACGTCTTTGTTCACCTCATCGACCGACTGGTACAACGCCGTGGGATAGTGCCCCGTGAAGCAGGCCATGCACAAATCCTTGCGGTTCCCCGCCCTGAGCAGCGCCCCGGGCGACAGGAACGCCAGCGAATCGGCGCATATCTCCTCGCGGACACCGTCCACCTCCTTGCGCGCCGAGATCAGCTCGTCGCGGGTCGAGGTATCCACCCCGTAGAAGCAGGGGTGCGTCATCGGGGGACTGGCAATGCGCACGTGCACCTCGGTGGCCCCCGCCTCCTTGAGCATCGTGACGATGCGGCGCGAGGTCGTACCGCGCACGATCGAATCGTCGACCAGCACCACGCGCTTGCCCTTGACGATCGTCCGCACGGCCGAGAGCTTCATGCGCACCCCTTTCTCGCGCAGCTCCTGCGAAGGCTGGATGAACGTACGGCCGATGTACTTGTTCTTGATAAGCCCCATTTCATACGGCAGGCCGCTCGCCTCGGCATAGCCCATCGCGGCGCTGAGGCTCGAGTCGGGAACCCCGACCACGATGTCCGCCTCGGCAGGCGCCTCGCCGAAGAGCAGGCGCCCCGACTCCTTGCGGTAGGCATGGACGTTGCACCCTTCGATGTCACTGTCGGGACGTGCAAAGTAGATATACTCCATCGAGCACATCTCGCAACGCTTATACTGCGAGAAATCGCGGCTCCGGATGCCCTCGCTGTCGATCGTGACGATCTCGCCCGGCTCGACGTCGCGGACGAACTCCGCACCCAGCACGTCGAAGGCACAGGTTTCGCTCGACACGACATAACCGTCGCCCAGCCGGCCGATCGACAGCGGCCGCAGGCCGTATTTGTCACGGCAGGCATAGATGCGATTGGCGGTCATGATCAGGAATGCAAAAGCCCCCTCGATCATGTTCAGCGCGTCGATGATCGAATAGATGCGCGGACGGTCGTGATACTTGGTCTCCTTCTTGATCAGGTGCGCCAGGATTTCGCTGTCCGAGGTCGACTGGAACAGGCTCCCCTTGTTCTCGAGGTAAATACGCAGCAGCGCCGAATTGACGATATTGCCGTTGTGCGCCAGCGCGAAATCGCCCGTGTTGTGGCGGAAAAGGAACGGTTGCACGTTCTCGATGCCACCACCGCCGGCGGTGGGATAGCGCACATGCCCGATGGCCATGTCGCCCTTGAGCGTCGAGAGGTTTCCCTCGCCGAACACCTCGGTCACCAGGCCGCCGCCCTTGATGCGGCGGAACGTCGCGTCCCGGTCGACGGTCACGATACCGGCACCCTCCTGTCCGCGGTGCTGCAAGGCATGCAGGCCATAGTAGGTCAGCGACGCTGCGTCCTTGACTCCGAAGACGCCGAACACCCCGCACTCCTCATGCAACTCGCGGTCGCTAATCTGCCCCATCACCATTACCCGACGATTTTCTGCAAACGTGCCAAAATCTCCTCGTAAGCCTCGCGCACCTTGCCCAGGTCACGACGGAAACGGTCTTTGTCGAGTTTCTCGTTGGTCGTCATGTCCCACAGGCGGCAGGTGTCGGGCGACACCTCGTCGGCGAGCACGATCTCCCCGTCCGACGTACGGCCGAACTCGATCTTGAAGTCCACGAGTTTGATGTTCATCTTGGCGAAAAGGTTGCGCAGGATCTCGTTGATACGCGAGGTCATGGCGTAGATCAGTTCGAGTTCCTCGTAGGTCACGGCACCCAATGCCACGGCGTGGTGGTCGTTGATCAGCGGGTCGCCCAGCTCGTCCTTCTTGTAGCAGATGTCGTAGATGACGTTCGACGGCTGCGTACCCTCCTCGATACCGAGGCGCTGGGCCATCGAACCGGCGATGACATTGCGCACGATCACCTCCAGCGGGATGATCGTCACCCGGCGGCACACCTGGTCGCGGTCGTTGATCGTCTCGATATAGTGGGTCTTGACACCCGACTTCTGAAGCTCCTTGAAAATCAGGGTCGAGATGGCGTTGTTCAGCACGCCCTTGTTTTCGATCGTGGCTTTCTTGATGTTGTTGAAAGCCGTTGCCGCATCCTTGTAGTGGATGATGATCTTGTCGGGATCGTCGGTGCGGAAAACCTGTTTTGCCTTGCCTTCGTAGAGCATTTCGAGCTGTTTCATGGTGTTTGTGAGTTTAAGTTTTATATTGTACTAATTTTTGCGGAAATAGTCGACGGCATTGCGGAACAGCGACTGCTCCTTCTCGCCTGCGATATTTTTGAAGAGGTTTTTCTCGTAACGCTCCGTATGCCCCATCTTGCCGAGGATCTGGCCGTCACGCGACACCAGGCCCTCGATGGCATACGACGAACCGTTGGGGTTGTACGGCGCCTCGGCCGTCGCACGCCCTTCGGGATCGACATACTGGAAGGCCACCTGCCCGTTGGCGAACAGCTCCCGGGCAAGTTCTTCGCTCACGACGAACTTGCCTTCGCCGTGGCTGACAGCGATCGAGTGGATGTCGCCCAGGCCAAAGCCCGCGAGCCACGGGGAGTTGAGCGTCGAGACGCGCGTCGAGACGATCTGCGAAATATGGCGGGTGATGTCGTGGCGGAACAGCGTCGGCGAATCCTTGGTCACCATGCCCAGGCGGCCGTAAGGCAGCAGGCCGGATTTGACGAGCGCCTGGAAACCGTTGCAGATGCCGAGGATCAGCCCTCCGCGGTCGAGCAACGCATGGATTTCATCGCGTATATCCTTATTGTTGAGTACGTTGACGATAAACTTGGCGCTGCCGTCGGGTTCGTCGCCCGACGAGAAGCCGCCGCTCAGCACGAAGATATGGGCGCGGCGGATATGTTCCTTCATTTCGCGGATCGAACGCAGGATGTCGTCGCCCCCGAGGTTGCACAACACGCTCATTTCGACCTCGGCCCCGGCCTTGCGGAATGCTTTGGCCGTGTCGTAGTCGCAGTTGGTGCCCGGGAACACGGGGATATAGACCAGCGGATGTTCGACGGCTTCGCCCCGATAGGCGAAAGTCCGGGGTGCGGGCTCCGAGGTCATCACCCCGGCATGGTTCTCCCCCTTGTCGGGGTAAACGGCCGCGAATTTCTCGGTATTGGCCTTGTAGAGGGCGTCGAGCGGCATTTTCACGCCGTTGACGGTCAACGCCCCTTCGGCTGCGGTCATACCCAGCAGCCCGGCCGCAGGATGGGTCAGTTCGACGGCGCTCTCGACAAGGATCGAACCATAGGCGTATCCGAAGAGTTCCGCCTCGTCCATCTCCACCTCGGCGCCGATGCGGTTGCCGAAAGCCATCTTGGCAAGACCTTCGGCGACACCTCCGAAGCCCACCGACCATGCGGCGAGGATATTGCCGCGTTCGATATTTTCGCTGACAAAGCCGAAGTTGTCCTTCAGCTGCGCCGTGTCGGGCATATGGTTCTCCCTGGGCGTATGGCGCACCAGGTAGATACGGTTGCCGGCCTTCTTGAAATCGGTCGAAATGACCGTCCCGGCATTCACCGTCGTGATGCCGAAGGCCATCAGCATGGGCGGGACGTTGATATGCTGGAACGTGCCCGACATCGAGTCCTTGCCGCCGATCGAGGGCAGGCCCAGTTCGACCTGCATCTTCAGCGCACCGAGCAGGGCACCCAGCGGCTTGCCCCACGAGCGGGGATCGCGGGTCATGCGTTCGAAATATTCCTGGTATGAGTAACGCATCCTGTCATAACGCGCGCCCGCAGCCACGACCTTGGCAGCAGCTTCGACGACGGCATACGCAGCACCGTGGTAAGGGCTCCACGAGGCCAGGTAGGGATTGTAGCCGAAGGCCATGATGCTGGCCGTGTCGGTGTAACCGTCGGTCGGGAGTTTCTGCACCGACACCTGCGTTTCGCTGCCCTGCGTGCGGCCGCCGAACGGCATCAGCACGGTGGAACGGCCGATCGTCGAATCGAACATTTCGATCAGGCCGCGCTGCGAGACGACATTGTTGTCGCGCAGGTTCTCCTCGAAGCGTTCGGCAAACGTCGCGCCCACGACCTCACGGGCAAAGGGATCGCGGTTCTCCACCTCACCGATCATGGCTTCGGCATAGTGCTTCGCCCCGGCGCTGTCGATGAATTCACGCGCGAGGTCTACGACTTTGCGCCCTTTGTTGAACATCCGCATACGGGCCGTATCCGTCACGTCGGCCACCTCGACCGCCTCGATATTCTCCTCGCGGCAGTATTCCATGAACCGGGCGACGTCTTTCGCCTCGACGACTACGGCCATGCGCTCCTGCGACTCGCTGATCGCCAGTTCCGTGGAATTCAGGCCGCTGTACTTGGTCTTCACGCGGTCGAGATAAATATCCAGCCCGTCGGCCAGCTCGCCGATGGCGACGCTGACGCCGCCGGCGCCGAAGTCGTTCGATTTCTTGATGAGCCGCGTCACCTCGGGGCGGCGGAACAGGCGTTCGAGTTTGCGCTCCTCGGGGGCATTGCCCTTCTGCACCTCGCTGCCGCAGGTTTCGAGCGACTTAGTATTGTGCTCTTTCGACGAACCCGTGGCGCCGCCGATACCGTCACGCCCCGTGCGGCCACCCAGCATGACAATCTTGTCGCCCGGGACGGGTTTTTCGCGGCGGACGTTTTCAGCCTTCACGGCACCGACCACGGCACCGACTTCGAGGCGCTTGGCCACATAGTCGTCGTGGTAAATCTCGCGCACATGGGTCGTTGCCAGCCCGATCTGATTGCCGTAACTGGAGTAGCCCGCGGCGGCCTTCTTCGAAATGACGCTCTGCGGGAGCTTGCCTTCGAGCGTATCGGACACCTTCTGGTAGATATTGCCGGCACCCGTTACACGCATGGCCTGGTAGACGTAGCTGCGCCCCGACAACGGGTCGCGGATAGCGCCGCCCAGACAGGTCGAAGCGCCGCCGAACGGCTCGATCTCGGTCGGGTGGTTATGGGTTTCGTTCTTGAATTGCAGGAGCCACTTCTCGGTCGCCCCGTCGACATCGACATCGACGTATACCGAGCAGGCGTTGTTCTCGTCGCTCACTTCCAGGTCGTCCAGCAGCCCTTTCTTGCGCAGGTAGCGGGCGCCGATGGTCGCCATGTCCATCAGGCAGATGCTCTTGTGCTCGCGCCCCAGTTCGCGGCGGATGCGCAGGTAGAGGGCCAGCGAATCCTCGATCTCGTCCTTTACGAACGATTCCTCGACCGTGATGCCCTCCAGCTCGGTGGTGAAGGTCGTATGGCGGCAATGGTCGCTCCAATAGGTGTCGAGGATGCGCAGCTCGGTCTCATAGGGATCGCGCCCCTCGGCACGGAAATATTTCACCACCTCGCGCAGGTCGTCGGCATTCATCGCCAGCCCGTACCGCTTGCAGCAGGGTTCCAGTTCGGCGTCGGTCATCTTGGTGAAGCCTTCCAGCACGGCGACGGGCTTCACCTCGGCCTGTTCCATGTCGGTCAGCACGTCCAGATTCTTCTCACGCGACTCGACCGCGTTGATATAGTAATGGCGGATGCGCGCCAGGTCTTCGTCGGAAACGGCATCGTCGAACAGCAACAGCTTCGACGAGCGGATGCGCACCTGGGCCGACGGGTCGATCAGCCGCACGCAGTCGAC
Source organism: Alistipes sp. CAG:29 (assembly GCF_000435435.1). Lineage (NCBI taxonomy): Bacteria > Pseudomonadati > Bacteroidota > Bacteroidia > Bacteroidales > Rikenellaceae > Alistipes > Alistipes sp. CAG:29. Next base: position 53,181 of record NZ_FR893449.1, read on the forward strand.
GGCCGACGCGGCACGTTGGTCGAACTGGCCGGGGAGGTACTCCACGGCGATGTATTTCCGTCCCGCCAGGTCGCACGAATCGGTCACGCTGTCGGTTACCACTTCGCCGAAGACGCTGTAACGGCTCTTTTCGAGCAGCTCTCGGCTGAACCCGAACAGGTCGTAGACGTTGAGCAACTGCAGACTGCGGATGTCCAGGTTCAGATTGGTGTTCAGCTCCCGGCGCAGGCTGTCGGCCTCGACCCGGAAACGGGGATGTTTCTCAACAAAAATCCGGTAGTTTTCCATGTTATTTCGTTTGCACTTATTTTACGAATCTGTCGGCCCACGCGGCACCGTATTCCCCGGCGTCCATCCCGACGAAGGTGATATGCCCCATCTTGCGCTTCGGACGGCTCTCGGTCTTGCCGTAAAGGTGGACATGGACACCCGGGCGGTTTTCGGCGGCGATTCTCTCGGCCGCTTCGAGATCCTGCCCCAGGATATTCTTCATCACGGTCGGCGCCACGAGCTGCGGCTCCTGCAACGGTTCGCCCAGCAGGAAGCGCACCAGCTCGCGGAACTGGTTGGTCGTGCACCCCTCGATGGTATAGTGCCCCGAATTGTGGGGCCGCGGCGCCATTTCGTTGAAATAGAACTCCCCGTCGCGGATGAAGAACTCGATGGCGAGGATCCCGCGGTAGCGGCAGGATTTCATGAACCGCTC
>NZ_FR893449.1:53900-63348 GCF_000435435.1 Alistipes sp. CAG:29
GCACCGCCCGCCGGCCGCAGCCATGCGGCTGCGCAGGCCGTCGTCCATCCCCTCGGCGGGGACGAAGCACAGGTCGAGGATGCCGTCGCGGTGGACGTTCCGCCCGATGGGGAAATGGATGACGCGCTCCCCGTTCGAGACCATCACGATGCTGGCTTCGAAATCGAACGGCACGAACGCCTCCAGGATGCAGGGTACGGAGAGCATCGGCAGCGCACGCGGCACGTCGGCCTCGTCCTTCAACACCAATTGCCCGTGGCCGTCGTATCCCAGCGTACGGGTCTTGAGCACCGCCGGGAATCCGATCTCGGCCAAGGCGGCACGCAGCGACGCCTCGTCGTCCACGGCGGCGTACAGGGGCGTCCGCAGCCCGTTGGCGCGGGCATTGTCCTTCTCGCGCAGGCGATCCTGCGAATCGTAGAGCGGGCGGAAACCCTGCGGGATGTTGTATTTCTTTTCCAGCGGGATCAGCACGCTGCCCGGGACGTTTTCGAATTCGTAGGTCACCACATCGCTGCGGCGGCAAAGCTCTTCGAGCGCCGCGGCATCGTCATACGCCGCCACGATGTGCCCGTCGCTCAGCGCGAACGCGGGGGCGTCGGGCGCAGGGTCGAGGCACAGCGTGCGCGCCCCGAGCAGGTGCGCCTGCTCGACGATCATCAGCCCCAGCTGACCGCCGCCGATGATACCGATCGTTTTCGCCGTCTCTGCCATAGCCGCCTCCCCTGCCGGATTAAAGTTCTGCCGCCAGTACGTCGGCGGTCTGTTTCGCACGGAACGCTTCGAGCCGGGCAGCCAGCTCCGCATCCTGCAGTGCGAGGATCGACACGGCTATCAGCGCCGCGTTCTTCGCCCCGTTGATGGCCGTCGTCGCCACCGGAACGCCCGCAGGCATCTGCACGATCGAAAGCAGCGAATCCAGCCCGTTCAGGGCCCGCGACTTCACGGGGACGCCCACCACGGGGAGCGTGGTCATCGAGGCCACCATGCCCGGCAGGTGCGCGGCACCGCCCGCACCGGCGATAATCACCCCGATACCACGGCTTTTGGCCGTCTTGGCATATTCGCACAGCAGGTCAGGGGTACGGTGGGCGCTCACCACGCGCTTTTCGAAATCGACCCCGAATTGTCCGAGCATGGCGACGGCATCGGCCATCACCTCATAATCGCTCACCGAGCCCATAATAACACCGACCTTCATACCTTTGGTTTTAAGTTTGAAAAAAAGACAGACCGCCACGACACGTATGTCATGGCGGTCTGGTATCTATCTGCGTATTCCGCTCCCGGACACCTGCTGCCCTTGCATCTGCGTACTCCGATCCTGCTGTCGGCACGACGACGAATAGAACGCAGCGGCCTGGCCCTGCTGTTTCTTACGTTCGCGTTGGTCGATTCTGTCGGTAGATGTCATGGGGAGGTGTTCGGATTAACCTAACAATTGTCAAAACAACGCTACAAAAATAGCGCTTTTCAGCCGATTTACAAAATCCCCGGGCATATTCTATTGACAAATTATCGACATTTCGGGATTCCGGCAAAAACAAAAAATCCGCCGCAGCCGGAACCGGCCGCGGCGGATTGACATCGGTTCAACCCGTCCGTGTTATTCGCGGCTGAACGAGTAAGGGGCATCCCCGGGCTCCGTACCCCGCGTGTAATCGGGTTCGGGACGCATCGAGAAGCGGACGCCGGCACCCTTCACGAGGTCGGAATGGCGCAGGAAATTATGCGTATAGGATTTCCCGTCGAACTGCACGGCTCCGATATAACGGTTCTCGGGGCTGTTGTCCGGCGCTTCGAGCACGATCTTATTCCCGTTTTCGAGGTTCACGACGGCCTTGCGGAACAGCGGCGAACCGACGACGTATTCGTCCGAAGCCGGGCAGACGGGATAGAACCCCAGGGCGGAGAAGACATACCAGGCCGAAGTCTGGCCGTTGTCCTCGTCGCCGCAATAGCCGTCGGGGCGGGCCGAGTAGAGGCGATCCATCACCTCGCGCGCCCAGTACTGGGCTTTCCACGGGGCACCCGCATAATTATAGAGGTAGATCATGTGCTGCGCAGGCTGGTTGCCGTGGGCGTAGTTGCCCATGTCGGCCACCTGCATCTCGGTGATCTCGTGGATGCGGAATCCGTAGTAGCTGTCGTCGTAGATCGGCGGCACGACGAATACCGAGTCGAGCATCTGGACGAACTGCTCCCGGCCGCCCATCAGGTCGACGAGCCCCTCGACGTCGTGGAATACCGACCACGTATAATGCCACGAGTTACCCTCGGTGAAGGCGTCGCCCCACTTGTAGGGGCTGAACGGCGCCTGGAACTTGCCGTCCCTGAGGCGGCCGCGCATCAGGCGGGTCTCGGGGTCGAAGACATTGCGGTAGTTCCGGGCACGCGCCGCCCACTTGTCCAGTTCGGCCTGGGGACGGTTCAGTTTCTTCGCCACCTGCAGAATACACCAGTCGTCGTAGGCGTATTCGAGCGTACGTGCCACGTTCTCGGGAATGTTCACGTCGTAAGGAATATATCCCAGCTCGTTGTAGTACTCGTGCCCCCAGCGTCCGGTCGACGCAACGGTCGGGTGCACGTGCTCCGTGGCGTACACCATCGCATCGTAGAGCACCCCGAGGTCTTTGTCGTTCGTGCCCTTCACCACGGCATCGGCCACGACCGAAGCGGAATTGTTGCCCACCATGCAGCCGCGGTGCCCGGGCGACGCCCATTCGGGCAGGAAACCGCTCTCACGGGCGGCGTTGGCGAGTCCCTGCTGGATTTCGGCGTTCACGGACGGGTAAACGAGGTTCACGCGTGAGAGTGAGGAGAAACAGAGTTCGGCAGCGGGAAGAGGCTGCGGAAGGTGTCCCAGAACCCGGTGTCGGTATACATGTAGCCGGGGAGCACCTCGCCGTTGTAGGGGCTGTAATGCACGACCTCGCCCTGGTCGGTCACCTCGTAGAACTTACGCGGGAAGAGCACCGAGCGGTAGAGGCACGAATAGAACGTACGGTACTGGTCGTCCGTACCGCCCTCGACCTCGATGCGTCCCAGCACATCGTCCCAGCGCGCCTGCGCCTTGGACTTCACCGTTTCGAAATCGTCGCTGCCCAGCTCCCGGAGGTTCTGCAACGCCTGCTCGGGAGAAATGAACGACGACGCCACGCTGGCGCATATCTGCTGGCCGCGGCGGGTTGCGAAATGCACCTTGGCCACGGCATGTTCGCCCGTGACGGACTTCTGCCCTTCGGGATAGAGCAGGTTGCTGCCGGGTTTGTATCCGTCCGGGGCATCGGTCAGCTCGATGGCGCTGAACGGCGTATCGAAGCGCACGACGAACCAGTTGCGGAAATTCTCCGGCACACCGCCGCTGTTGCGCGTGGTATAACCGACGATCGTACGGTCGTCGACCATCCCGACCTGCGAACCGCGGTCGAAGGCGTCGATCACTACACCCGACTCCTTCGAGTCGGGGAAGGTGAAGCGCATCATCGCGGCGCGTTCGGTCGGCGTGATCTCCACGCGGATGTCGTGGTCGGCGAGGTAAGTCTTATAGTAATAGGGTTTGGCCACTTCGGACTGGTGCGAAAACCAGCTGGCGCGCGACTCCTCGTCGAATTTGTCCTCCCCGCGCACGGGCATGAGCGAGAACTGGCCGTAATCGTTGATCCACGGCGAAGGCTGGTGGGTCTGCTTGAACCCCCGCACTTGGTGCGCCCCGTAGGCATATGCCCAGCCGTCGCCCATCTTGCCGGTCTGGGGCGTCCAGAAATTCATGCCCCACGGCAAGGCGATGGCCGGATAGGTATTGCCCGTCGAGAGCGAAAAATCCGACTGCGTACCGACCAGCGCCGAAACGTACTCCGAAGGACGGAGGCGCTGCTCCCCGGCCGAAGGACATGTGCACGAAGCGAGTGCGGCGGCGCAGAGGGCGGCAAATGCGATATATCCTTTTTTCATGGCCTTCCGATGTTTAGAGTTCATACCACACTGCGGGTTCGGCACCCATCTCGAATTCGAGCACACCGCCCGCGGCGATGTCGTCGAAGGCAATATAGGGTTTCGTATACGGCTTGCCGTTGAGCTTCACCGCCTGGATGTATTTGTTCGCGGCGGAATTGTTATGCGCCGTGACGGTCAGCACGCCGTCGCGGACACGCACTTCAGCCTTGTCGAAGAGCGGCGAGCCGAAGAAATAGCGGCCCCCGGCGGGTTCGACCTGGTAGAAACCCAGCGACGAGAGGACGTACCATGCCGACATCTGCCCCACGTCCTCGTTGCCCGAAAGCCCGTCGGGCCGGTCGTGGTAGAGCGTCGTCAGTATCTCGCGCACCTTGTCGGCGGTCTTCCACGGCTGACCGATCATCGTGTAGAGGTAGACGACGTGGTGGCTGGGTTCGTTGCCGTGGGCGTACTGACCGATCAGGCCCGAGATGTCGGGCGAGGCGGCTCCCTCGAGCACGGAGCTGACGACGAAGAGCGAGTCGAGTTTCCCGGTGAAGGCTTCCTTGCCGCCGAAACAGCCGATCAGCCCCTCGACGTCGTGCGGCACGAGCCAGGTGTACTGCCATGCGTTGCCCTCGCAGTAGTCGTCGGCGCGGTGTGTCGAGCGGAACGGATTAAAAGGCGTGCGGAACCGGCCTTTCGAATCGAGGCCGCGCATGAAGCGGGTCTGCGGATCGAAGAAATGGCGGTAGGATTTGCTTCGTTCGAGGAAATAGTCGTAATCCGCGGTCTTGCCCAGCTCTTTGGCGACCTGTGCCACGGCCCAGTCGGCGAGGGCGTACTCCATGTCGTAAGCCACCGCCTCGTTGAAGAGGTCGCAGGGGATATAGCCGTATTTCATGCGCAGATCCATACCCCGCTCGCCGAGCATCGCCGACTGCTTGAGCGCCTCGTAGGCCTGCTCCCTGTCGAAGCCGCCGTAGCCTTTGAGCACGGCGTCGGCCAGGGCCGGGATACCGGGATTGCCGACCATGCAGTCGGTTTCGTTACCCATCAGGTGCCATACGGGAAGCTTGCCCTGCTGCCGGTAGATATGGAGCATCGTATTGGCGATGTCGGGCATCTTCTCGGGGTGGAGGATCGTCATGAGGGGCTGGGCGGCGCGGTAGGTGTCCCACAGCGAGAAAGTCGTATAGTTCACGAACGGCGCGGCGCGGTAGATCTTGCCGTCGGAACCGCGGTAGTCGCCGTTCACGTCGCAGAATTCGGACGGGGCGACCATCGTGTGGTAAAGCGCCGTATAGAAAATGCGGCGCGCGGCGTCGTCCGAAGTCTCGATGCGCACCTTTTGCAACTCGGCGTCCCACGCCCGGTCGGCGGCTGCGGCCGTCGCTTCGAAGTCCCAGCCGGGAAGCTCGGCCTGCATGTTCAGGCGTGCATTCTCGATGCTCACGGGCGAAATGGCGACCTTGACATAGATCGTCTCTCCGGCCGAAGTGTCGAAACCGACCCGGCCGTAAAGGCGCTCCGCCCTGAAGCTGTCGCCTTCGCGCAGGCCGCCGCCCTCGCCGCCCTCGTAAATGGCCAGCGACTTGAAGGGTTTGGAGAATTCGGCCGTGAAATAGACCCGCTGGTCATTCGCCCAGCCCGTCGAGTAGCGGTAGCCGCTGATCGTATGGTCGTCGGCACGCTCGATGAAGGTTTCGGTCGGGGCATCCCAGCAGCCGCCGTTCTCGAGGTCGAAGACCACAGCGGCATCGGCCGATGCCGGGAAGGTGTATTTGTGCAGGCCGACGCGCTTGGTGGCGGTCAGCTCCACGTCGATGCCATAGCGGTCGAGCCGCGTGGCGTAATAGCCCGGGCGGGCCTTTTCATTGGCGTGGCTGAAATACGACCACATGCCCGACTGCGGGTCGTCCTCCGTGCCGCGGGCATAGGTCACCTGCCCCACGACGGGCATCACCGTGACGTCGAACAGGTCGCCGATACCGGTGCCGTTCAGGTGTGTGTGGCTGAAACCGATGACCGTCGTGTCGGAAATGTGGTAGCCCGACGTCCAGTCCCACGACTGCGGGATGCTCGTGGGACCGAGCTGTACGGCGCCGAACGGGACGTTGGCGCCCATGAATACATGGCCGTGGCCGCCCGTGCCGATACGCATGTCGACATACCGCGTCAGCGAATCCGTACGAGGTGCCTGCGAGCAGGCCGCCAGAAGCAGGCCTGCGCCGAGAGCTGAGAGAGATTTTAAATTCATAGGGACATATGTTGTTTTTATTTGCGTTCGGGTTGCAATCCGAAAACCAGCCGGCCGCCGCCCACCAGTTCGCCGTGCGAAATGCGGTATTTCTTCAGCGGCCTGCCACCGAGGGTCATCGAGCCGATGTAGACGTCGCCGGCCCCGGAGCGTTCCGTTTCTATAACGAGCTCCCCGGCCGGATAGTATTTCGGGTCGAGCGTAACGGTCACCTTGTCGAAAACGGGCGATGTAAGCGTATAGTAAGGCTCCCCCGGGCAGTCCGGGTAGAAGCCCATCATCGAGAAGACCGCCCACGCCGACATGGTGCCCGTGTCGTCGTTGCCGGGGATGCCGTCGGGGGCTGTCGTAAAGTACCTGTCCAGCAAACGCCGCACCTCGCGCTGCGTACGCCACTCCTCGCCCCGGAAATAGCTGAACAGGTAAGGATAGGCGATGTCGGGTTCGTTCGCCGGGTCGTACAGCCCCTGGTCGAAGACCATCTGCAGCTTGTCGATGAATCGGCGCCTGCCGCCCATCAGCCGGGCCAGTCCGGCCACGTCGTGCGGGACATAGAACGTATAGTTCCAGGCCGAACCTTCGTGGAACCCGGGGACGGGTTCGAAATTCTCGCCCTGGCGCGGGTCGAAGGGCGTGAGGAATTTACCCTCCCTGGTAATCGGACGGAACGTGCCCGACTCGGTGCTGTAATAGTTCTTATAGCCGAGCGAGCGGGCGCGGAACAGCGCCGCGTCGTCTTTTTTGCCGAGCGAGTCGGCCAGCAGCGATAGCGCGTGGTCGGCGATATAGTATTCCAGGGCGTGCGACACGGAGTTGTCGCCCGAAAGGTCGCGGGCGTAGAAGCCCAGCGGCACATAGCCTTTTTCGATGTAGGGGTCGATGTCGGGGCGCATCCTGTTCCGCGCGCCCGGCGTCGTGGCCGACTTGCGCATCGCCTCGTAGGCGGCGTCCACATCGAAATCGCGCAGCCCCTTCATCCAGGTATCGACGATCACGGGGATCGACGGGTCGCCCTCCATGGTGAAGGTTTCACGGCCGTAGAGTTCCCACTTGGGGAGCCAGCCCCACTCCCGGTACATGCCGACCATCGAGCGCACCATCTCCAGTTGGCGTTCGGGGTAGACCAGCGTCAGCAGCTGGTGCAGGTTGCGGTAAGTATCCCACAGCGAGAAGACCGTATAGCGGTTGCCCTCGGCCGTGCGGATTTCGGCGCTCTCCATCGCGGGGTATTCGCCGTTGACGTCGCTCAGCACGTTGGGGTGGATCAGCGCATGGTAAAGCCCCGTATAGAAGACCTTCTTCTGCGCTTCGGTACCGCCCTCGACGCGGATGCGCCCCAAGTCGTCGTTCCACGTGCGGCGTGCGGCCGCGCGAATGTCGTCGAACGAGCGCCCCTGCTGCTCGGCTTCGAGGTTCAGGCGGGCGTTCTCGGCCGACACGAACGAAACGCCCATGCGCACCTCGACCTGCTCGCCCGGCTGCATGTCGTAGGAGAACCACACGCCCACGTCGTCGCCGGCAATGTCCTTGCCGTATTGCGTATAGAGCTTGTAGTTGCCGGCATCCTTGTCCCACTCGGCTTCGACGCCCTGTTTCGGGGGTTGTTTCTTCCAGAACCCGGTGGCCGCGGGGCGTTTCGAGACGCGCATCACGAAATAGACCGGGAACACCGCCTGCGGGTTGTAGCAGAACGTGCCCAGCAGTTTCATGCCCTCGACCTCGGTGTCGCTCACGCGGCGCACCCAGGCTCCCGACTCGTTGGTAAGCCCCTCGCCCAGGTTTAACAGAATATGTCCCGTACCCTCCGGAAAGGTATAGCGCTCGGCCGACGTGCGCGGCGTGGCCGTCACCTCGGTGCGGATACCGTACTTGGTCAGCAGGTTCGAATAGTAGCCCGGCGAGGCCGTCTGGCCGGTATATGCGCTGCCGTAGTTGCGGTAATCGACGTCCAGCGCACCCGCCGTCGGCATTACCAGCAGCGAGCCCAGCTCGGGGCATCCCACGCCGCTCAGGGTGACGTGTGCAAAGCCCGTGAAGAACTTGTTGCGGTACTCATAGGGCGCCGACCACCACCGGGCGTCCTTATCGTAGAGGTTCTCGTCGGAGCCCATCACATTGAACGGCACGACCGACATCATCCCGTTGGGGCATACGGCGCCGGGGTTGGTCGTCCCGAAATTGGTCGTCCCGATGAACGGGTCGACCCAATCGGCAGGCTCCTGCGCACGCAGCGGTGTCGAGAAAACGGCTGCGGCGAGCGCAGCAGTTAAGAGCGTTCGTCGCAGCGGCATCAGCGTATATTGTTTTTGCGGGTGAAGTCGATGATCTCCGGGATATAACCGAAAGCAAGCCCCGTAACCGTGTCCGCACACCCGTAGTAGACCGCAACGCGCCCCGTCGCGGAGTCGTGCAGCGCCGCGCAGGGGAACGTCACGTTCGGCACGTCGCCCGTGCACTCGTACGTCTCACGCGGGGAGATCAGGTACGGGCCGCTGCGCGCCGTGACTTTCCACGGCTCATCCAGGTCGAGCAATGCCGAGCCGAACGCATAGACGTAGCCGTTGCACGAACGGAGCACCCCGTGGTAGAACAACAGCCACCCTTCGCTGGTCTCGATGGGCACGGGCCCCGCGCCGATCTTCATGCACTGCCAGGCCGAAACCTCGAACGCCGCGGGCGACATCACGTGGCGGTGGCGTCCCCAGAACTCCATGTCGGGCGACTCGGAATAGAAAATGTCGCCGAACGCCGTATGCCCGTTGTCGCTCGGACGCGAAAGCATCGCGAATTTCCCGCCGATCTTGCGGGGGAACAGCACGCCGTTGCGGTTGAACGGGATGAAGGCGTTTTCCAGCTGGTGGAACGTCTCGAAATCCTCCGTCCACGCCACGCCGATCGTCGGGCCGTGGTAGCCGTTGCACCACGTCACGTAGTATTTGTCCCCGATCTGAGCCACACGCGGGTCGTAGCCGTAGACCCACTCCGAGATCTCGGCGTCGCCGCCCACCAGGTTGAAGTCCTCCTCGCGGATGTCCCAGTCGATGCCGTCCACCGAGAAGCCCGCATGGATGCGCATGCGGCGATTCGTGTCGTCGCAGCGGAAAACACCCGCATAGTTGTACTTGCCCTTCTTAAACGGCACGACCGCCGAATTGAAGACCGAGTTGGAGGTCGAAAGCGCGTCGCGCCCGATGATCGGGTTGGCAGAATAGCGCCACATAACCTCCTTGCTCCCCGCGGGACGCTCTTCCC
>NZ_FR893449.1:63369-76622 GCF_000435435.1 Alistipes sp. CAG:29
GACGCTCTTCCCACGGCATATCCGGCAGTGCCGGGCCCATTATTTTCAGATTGCTCATGTTATTTGGTTGTTGGTTTATCATCATAGGTGAACGGTACGAACCAGGTCATCACAAAGGCGGGGATCGTCGCCAGCATGACCACGATGAAGAAGACGCCGTAGCCCTTCCAGTCGCTCAGGTAACCCGAAACGGCGCCGGTGAGCATCACCGAAAGGTTCATGATGCCCGAGGCGAAAGCGTAGTGCGCCATCTGGTGCCGACCCGGGGCCACCTGCTGCATCATGAAGAGCGTAAGCCCCACGAACCCGAACCCGTAGCCGAAATACTCCACGACGATGCCGCCGCCCACGAGCCACATCGACTGCGGCTGGAACCATGCCAGCAGCGCATAGACCGCGAACGGAAGGTTGAAAATGCAGCACAGCGTGAAGAGCGAGCGCCTCAGTCCGCGGTGGGCGATATAGTAGCCCGCGAGCAGCGATCCCAAAAGGAATGCCCCGGCGCCGAACGTGCCGTAGTACAACCCGATCTGCTGGTTGGTAAGCCCCAGCCCTCCGGCCGCGGTATCCGCCTTGAGGAACAACGGCACGATCTTCATCACGAAGCCCTCGCCCAGGCGGTAGAAGACGATGAAGGCGATGTAATACCAGATATGCTTTTTCGTGAAGAACGCCGCGATCACCTCCTTCAGGCTGCGCAGCCCTTCCCGCAGCGAATGTCCGTCAGCCGCACTTCCGCCCGACGGCAACTCGCGGCTGTGGTAAATACCCAGCAGGACGAGCAGGCCGCAAAGGATCGCCAGCACCACCGTCCACGACTGCACATAGGCATCGAAGGTCGCCGCCCCGGAATCGCTGAAACGCTTGCTGAGCCAGCCCGCGAACCAGACCAGGCCGCCCGTGGCGACTAGTTTCGCAAGGTTGTAGAACGCCCCCTGCCAGCCGATATACCGCGCCTGATCCCCGGTCGAAAGCTCCGACATGTAAACGCCGTCGGCCGCGATGTCGTGCGTGGCGCCACTGAAGGCCACCACCGCGAAGACCCCCACCGTGACGGCGAAGAAATGGGGCATATGCAGCGCCAGCGCAGCAAGGCCGAACAACACGCCGCTCAGGAGCTGCGTCGTGACGACGAAGAATTTTTTGGTGCGGAAAATTTCCAGGAAGGGGCTCCACAGGAATTTGATCGTCCACGGCCACATGATCAGCGACGTCCAGAACGCGATCCGGGTATCGGATATCCCCAGATCCTTGAACATGACGGCCGAGACCATGTTCAGCACGACGAACGGAAGCCCCATCGCAAAATAGACCGTAGGCACCCAGGCCAGCGGCGAAGTTTTTTTAACTGTCGAAATCATCGGGTCTTCTCCGGTTTTAGGTTAGGGATGCACAAAGATAATAAAATCTTTCCGCACACGGTCGGTATTCCGGGCGGTAATCATCTTTGCATCCGTAAAGTAATACAATTTCGGGCGCCGGATTACTAAACGGGCCGGCGATTTAATTCCCCGGGAAAGAAGACCGTGCAGCCGGCGGGTCTTGAGGCTCGCGACTGCACGGTCGTCAGAATCGAATCCTGCAGAGAAATCAATCTACATATACGATCTCCGTCGCGGCATTCTTGGTCAGGTGCGGAATATCCTGCCCTTTCTTGAGATAGAGCGACTTCACCCTCTCCCCGCGATCGCATTTAAGAGTCTGGAGTGCCGGACAACCCGACACGTCTATCGAGGTTATCCCGTCATACCAAACATAGTAGGAGGCTACTGTCAGATCCAGCGATACCAACTTGTTACCGATCATCGTAAACTTCTCGGCATCCGAATAATAGGTTCCCAGCGGAGACAACGATTCGATCGGATTGTCCCCAAGATTAATCAAGGCCAACCTAAAATTCCGGGTGCACTTCAGTTCTTTCACCTTCGTCAAACCGGAAAGGTCTATTTCACTTAGATCATTACTCATGACATTGATCTTTTCCAGGTTCGTGAAGTTTTCGATCCCCTCCAGCGATGTCCATTGGGTACCATAGCTGGGGTTATATGACAACTCGGTGGCGGCCAACCCTTTCTCCGTAATGATTCCGGAAGTAGACCCCAATGCGACGATCCAGCCCTGTTGTTGCAGCCACTTTACAAAATCCTTATCGACAAACGAAATCAGTGTCGCATTCGGATCTTTCTGGATAACGGACAACTCTTTGGTAATGCCAGCACCCTCAATCGTAATCTTACCTCCGCGACTGGTAGTTGCCGCTCCGAGATGGAATGTAAGCGTCTTCGTTTCCAGCCCACGGGTTTCGGGCACCTGCGTGATCCAATCGTCGCTAATCATTACTTTGTAATCTACATTGGCATTCACATCAACGGAGAAAGAACGCTCCGCAAGGTCAAACTCAAATGCCGTATCCTCGATATTGATTGCATATATCCGGTTCTGGGTCAGCGGAATATCGACCGACTGCCCCATGCCCGAGACCGTGACCACGGTCGAACGGTCATCGTAATCCGGGTTCTTGGCAACGGTAAACTTCAAGACCGTGTTGCCGAAAACGTCGTTGCGCCCGACATACGTGACCCAATCCCCGCCGCCGTCGGAAAACGCGACGGCCAATTCCGGAATGTTCGTATGCAGTTTGACCTGGATATCGGTGCTCAATGCTTCGACGGTCATATTCTCCTCGGAAAGAAGGGTCAGCGAATAGCCCGCTTCCGAAACGATTTTCAGGGGAGCGACAGCCGATCCCGTAAAGAACTTGAAGGCCGCTTCACGGCTCTCTTCGCTTGTATTCGGATCGATCGTGAAGGTTACCACATCGCCGCTCTTCCCGGCTTCGGCCGAAGGATGCACCCAGTCGCAGACACCTGCGAGCCGCCAGTCTCCCGAACTGGTTACGGTCACCTGCGTCGTCGTCCCGTCAGGCCCGGCGGGGATGGCATCGGGGGTAATGGATATCGTGGCCCGGGAAAGGTCGTCCGCCGTATCGTCGTCGGAACAGGCGCTGAGCGCGCAGGCCACCGCTACAAAGGCTATAAATATCTTTTTCATAAAATCTACGTTGTTTTAGGTTCTCAATCGAACTGCATCCCCGCAGCGGTCGTGCTGCGGGGAGTACAGCACACAATCGGATTAAGGCAGTTTATAACGTGTCGCGTCGTTCTTTTTGTAATAATACTCGGGCATCAGCAGCTCCTCGTCATAGAGGCCCCGGGCAACGGACTGGCACCGGCCCACCTGGAACCGATAGTCATCGAAATCGTTTACCAGCGAAGTGGTATGCCCCAGTGCGAAGAACATATAGTAACCATAACCGGCCTCTTTCTTCGAACGAGCCGTAGATTCGCTCGAATCGCCCGACCCCCGGTTCAGCTCGATCGACATGCCGGAACACTGCTTGACGGTCATGCCCTGCATCGGTGCTGCCGTTCCGCCATAATCGGCAACGGCATAGTCGACGAACATACCCGGTTCGATCCCGTCGACAGAAGGCATCCAACTATTGATACCGCCCAGATAGTAAACCATGACGGTTTTATCAGGCATTGCCTTTTTAGTTTCGTAGCAAAGGCGTGCTGCCGCATCGTATGACCACTGCGTAAACCAGGGATTACTCAGGTCGGGAGAAGTCGAATACTCGTCGTCGAAACCGACGCCGTCGAGATTATAGGCGTCGCAATAAGCCGCCAGCTCCTTGGCGAACTCACGGCAGCCCATATCGGACAGCTGTGCCACGCCGGCGGCATCGTGGTTGCCCAGGATACCGAGGATCACCTTCATGCCACGCTTGCGCAACGGCTGCAGGAACTGCTCGTTGTTGTCCAGCAGAAACTGCACGTTGGGGTTGTTCAGCACATAGACCCGTCCCGTTTCCGCATTGTAATTGATATTGGCCGAAAAAAGGATGATGTCGTCGAAGAAGAGCTTGCCGCTGTCCTTGAGCACGAACTCCAGCGCATTGAGCGGGTTGGTGTCGTTGACCTCGAAATAGCACACGTTCCTCACGGCGTCGGGGCCCTTGTAAGCGTCGCCCTGGGCACGCAGGTCTTTCACCAGATAGACCGCATGCTGCGCCTTTTCCGAGAGCGTGATACCCTCGGTCGAGGAGGTTGCCTTGAGCGGAAGCAGATAGGTCGTCCCCTCCTGCAATTCGCTGCCTGCGGCCAGGGTAACGCCCACCCCGACCGAACGGATCTCGTCCGGGGCCAGCAGCAGCTTGCCCTCGCGGTCGATGGCGACATTGGCCGCGGGGAAGAGTTCGAACTCCGTCCCGTGTTCGGCATTGTAGGTTTCCAGATAAGCGGGATCTACCTCGATCTTCACGTCGACACCCTTCTGGGGCGCTTTCGTAAGGCGGAAGAAGACCTCGGTCTGGTATTTGTCCGAGCGCAGTTCGATCACCGACTCGTTCTTGTTCGACGTCACGTCGAGCAACATGCCGTCGACGCGCTTCACGGCGTCGTATGCCCCTTCGTCGACAGGCTTGCCGCCCTCGATGTCGTCGGTGCAGGCCGTGAAGGCCAGCCCACCCAACATCAGCGCAAGCGGAAGGATGCTGTATTTCAGATATTTCTTGGTGTTCATAATCGTTTCAGGTTAAAGGTTAGCAGATTATTTACCCAGCTCGGGAAGCGATACATTCACCCACTTCAACTCCTTCTCGACGGTAAGGTCGTTCCCGTAGGAGGTCTGGTCTTTGATGGTCTTGCCGGCTCCCTCGTCGAATTTCCAGTAGGCCACCAGTCCGTCGGAAGCCGCGGCCACCTGGTAGAAATGGTCGGGGGCATTGATCTCCTCGGGGGTCAGCGCCTTGTTCCAGATACGCACTTCCGAGATCTGGCCGTCGAAATAACGGTCGCTGGCATACGAATAACCGATCCAGAAGCAACGGGGCTTGCCGTCCGATTCGTCGGAATGGGCTACGCCGAAATTCACGGACGAAGTACCGACGTTGCCGCTGCACTTCTCCGCACCGTCGAGGTATACTTTCACGTTTCCCGACTCGAATGTCACGGCCACATGGTACCAGCGGCCGGCATCGAGCTTGAGATCCGAATTGGTCAGGTTCCTCGACGAAGCGATCTGAATCTGGTTGGGATCCACGCCCGAATCGCCGATACGCACCAGGAACTTGCCCTCGATACCCATGATCGTGGAGATCTGGTTCTTGAACGCATTGCCGTTGATCAGCGCCTCGAGCGTGAAGGTACGCATGTTGGTTACGGGCGAGGCATCCTTCCAGTCGGGCCAAGCACGGTTCTCGGTAATACCGGCCACGACGTTGATCAGCGCGGCACCCTTGAAGATATAGTAAACACTGCGGGCACTGGGCAGCACGTCGATACCCGACACCGAACGGATCGTCACGGGCAGCACATAGCGCTCGTTCTTGTCCAGCAGGTTCACGTCGACGAACCTGATCGTCACGGGAACGCTCGCCACGCTTCCGGCCTGTATCCTGGTCTTCGTCTCATCGAACTGGTAGAACTCCTCGGAGAGCAGCTTCACGTCCTCGTCGTAGTAAGCCTGGCGGTAGTGGTCGAACAACTCGGGCGCGGCGGCGAACTCGATCGAAATGTCCTGCCCGACGGGCTTGGCGATACCGGCCGTGATTTCACGCTCATAGGAGGGATTCGCAGCCTTGATAAGCATCTCGTCGGTGAAATTCGTCGCCGAGATGAAAAGTTTATTGTCGTAATGCTGCCTGGAAAGATCCTCGTTTTTGCAGCCTGCCAGGGCAACGGCGGCAAGAGCCGCGACAGCAATATTTAACTTGTTGAGTTTCATAGGTCGCATTAGTTTTTAGGTGCGGGATTCAGGATGTCGACCGCCTCCCGGATGTTTTTATAAACCAAAGTCAGGTTGAAATAGTCGTTCTGCGCGTTGGCGATGGAGATACCCAGTTTCTCATAGCCCGACGCCGGGCTTACGACCCACTGGGCAGCACCCTTGGTGGCACGCACACGTGTCTTGCCGTCGGCCTCGTAGCCGGAGAAATAACCGCTCTCATCGCTCAGGTCGGTGAGCGACGGGGTCGTCACGCCGATGACGAACCGGTCGGTCGGGACATCTTCCACGGCGGCCATCAGCACGGCGAACGACATCTTGTCGGCCGAAGTTGCGGTCAGCGCGGGGATGACGATATAATCGCATTCGCCCAGGACTGACTTGTCGATGAGGTTCTGCGGGTTACCCTGGAAGACCAGCACTTTGCCGGAGTTGGCGCCGCTCCAGGTCTTCACGTTCGAGAAGAACGCCTCCTGGCGTGCGGCATACTGCGCTTTTTCCTCTTCCTGCATAGCCTGCGGGGCACGGCCGGTATAGTTCACCTGGACACCGTCGTAACCATATTTGGCACACAGGTTCAGCTGACTGACGGTCTGCTGCCTGCAGAACTCCAGGAAACGGAGCTCCAGCTCCTCCTCGGGGGTCGGTTCGCCCTCGCCGCCACCTTCGCCGCCTTCGTCCTGGGTCGCCTCGGGGGTGCTGGGATTCGCGGGTTCTTCGGGTTTGTTGGCCTCCTCATCCACGAGGACTTTCTCCCAGAGTTTCTCGATCGCATTATAGTCGATGTTGTAGATCACCCGGGTGCCCTTCTCGCGTACCTTGGCGAATTCACCGGCCAGGGTCGGATGCAGGTTGTCGGGATTCATCAGGCAGATGATGTCCACGCTGTCGGGCATCGTCGTCAGGTGCTCGTTGCGCTGGGCCGGAGCCGAGGTGGTATTGTCCATCGAGACGAGGACGACCTTGTGCTCGCCCGCCTTGTAATCCCGGAGCGCCTTCAGGTACTGCTTGTAGAGCTCGGGATTCTGCTCCTCAAGCGTAGGATAGTTGATGTCGAGGCTTTCGGTCTCCGTCCAGTCGCTGCACGCCGCAAAAGAGAGGACTGCAACGGCTACGGCCGGGAACAGAAATTTCTTGATATTTCGTTTCATAATCGTTTAGCGTTCGGGTTGGTTATTATTTGATCGCGGGGTTGCAATCCCACCACATACGGGTCGCCATGTTGTCGGCACCCTTCAGAAGCGACGAAACCGCATTGTTGACGTTCACGTTGTTGGTCGTGTATTCGTCTGCCGGAT
The DNA here is from genome assembly GCF_000435435.1 of Alistipes sp. CAG:29. Classification (NCBI taxonomy): domain Bacteria; kingdom Pseudomonadati; phylum Bacteroidota; class Bacteroidia; order Bacteroidales; family Rikenellaceae; genus Alistipes; species Alistipes sp. CAG:29. The sequence continues at coordinate 70,455 of NZ_FR893449.1, forward strand.
AAGGCATACGGCGCGCCCCGAGTTCGGAATCGACGACCCCGAGGCTCTTGTTTCCATCCTCGGTGGCAGGCATCAGACGGGGATAACCCGTGCGGCGGTAGTCGGCCCATGCCTCGTTGCCCAGCTGCCAGTTGGCGATCCACTTCTGCGTGATGATGCGCTCCTGCATCTGGGCAAGCGAAGCACCCGCATCCCAGGCAATGGTAATGTCGGACAACTCCTGCGAATAAGAATTCGAATTGGCAGGATCGGCATAGAGCTGCGGTTTGCCCGTGGTATTGGCCAGGTAAGTGTCGGCACCCGACACACCCCACTCCTCGAACGAGAGGCGGATGCCTTCGTCATAGAAGTCCTTGGCCTCGCCGGAGCCCATGTTGAACCCGAAGACACCCTTCGCCTCGGCCTTCAGGAAAGCCACCTCGGCAGCATTCATCCACGTGACGGGCGAGGAGATCGAGATATTGACGCCGGAGTACTTGCGGCCAACGGATGCCAGAGGCGGAATCACGATTCCGCGGCGGATGCCGACATAGGTTTGACCGGGCCACTCCGACTGCGTGAAATATTTCTCGCGGCGGGGGTCTGAATAACCGTTCATGTAGCAGATGATGTCGGCTGCGGCATGCGTATCGCCGCCCGTCATGCAGTCTGCGGGCTTGTTGTAGTTGACTGCCACGTAAATGGGGTTGCCGTCGGCACCGAACGACGTCAGCCTGGCGTTGTCGGCATTCGACGTGATGACGCCCACCTCGCTGTTCACGGCCGATTCGGCCATCTCGCGGGCTTTAGCCTCGTTCGCATAGACGATACGCATCGCCAGGCGCAGTTTGAGCGAATTGGCGAGCTTGCACCACTTCTCGGCGCTGCCGCCGTAGATATAGTCGGCTTTTGCGGAAATAGCATCCGTGCGGTGCTCGGTAAGCACCTTGATCGCGGCATCCAGCTCTTCGAAAAACTTGTCGTAAACCTTCTCCTGCGAATCGTACGGCACCTGAATCTGGCCGTTCTCGCCGATCATCGAATAGGGGATCGGGCCGTAGGCGTCGGTCACACGGTGCATGGCGGCCACCTTGATGATGTCGGCGATCGCCAGTACGATGGGGTCGTCGGTCACCTTCTTCAACTCGCGCAGGTTCGAGTAAAGCACCGGGATCGTCCTGTCGCTATACATGAAAACGTTCGTCCAGTCGTCCGTCGGATTGTAATTCATGATCGTACGGGTAAAGCCACCCGTCGTGGAATAATACCCACCCATGGGGCCGCCCAGCAGCACATCGGTAAACTGCGCCGTATTGACGTCGGTCGATACGACGGTGCTCGCGAGCGAGGTCAGCGCCGAGCCGATGATATAGCCGTCGGTCTGCATGTCGTCCTCGGAGGGCTCGTAAGGATTGGTATTTATATCGAGGTAGTTGGCGGTGCAGGCCGTACCGACAAGTACCAACGCAGCCAAAGCCGGTTTTAATATATTGAATTTCATAGTCATCGTGCAGATTAGAATTTAAGTCTGAGGTTGAACCCGATATTACGCGTCGAAGGCGACATGAAATAGTCGATGCCCTGGTAGTAGCTGTTCACCGTCGCAACGGTCTCGGGATCGTAGGGAGCCTTGTTGTAGATCATCCACAGGTTGCGCCCCACGAGCGACAAGGTAATTTCGCAGATGTCGCCCAGCTTTTTCTTCGGGATCGTATAGCCGATCGAAGCCTCCTGCAGGCGCACGTTGGTGGCAGAATAGGTATAGTACTGCGGAACGGAGTTACCGCTGCCGATGGCCGTGTACCATTTGTTGGCATCCACCAGGTCGCCGCCGTTGATCATCACGCCGCCGGCATCGCGCGCTACGGCCGAAACCTCGGAAACACCGTAGTAGTCGAGCATGGCCTGCGTACGCGAGAATACCACGCCGCCCAGGCGGGCCGAAACCATGAAGCCGAAGTTGAAGTTACGCCAGCGGAAGTCGTTGCGCCATGCCATGTTGGCATCGGGAAGCACGCTACCCAGCTTGATGTAGCTGTTGACGTCGGTGATCGACTCGGAAGCGATCTCGCCCTTCTCGTTGATATAGACGGCGCCGTTGCTGTCGCGTTTGAGGTCGATGCGCGAATAGAAGTCGCCCAGCGTACCGCCCTCACGAAGGATGAAGCGGGCATCGGCAAGACCTCCCATATCGAGCTGATCGACCGAGAAGTGCTCGCCGGTCTCGGGGTTGACCACATCGTCGGCAAGCGAAAGAATCTTGTTCTTGTTCGCCGACAGCGTGTAGTTCGAATCCCACGAGAATTTGCCCCACGTATTGCTGTAACCCAGTGCGACCTCGAAACCGCGGTTGCGGACGTTACCCGACTGAATGGTCAGTTTGGAGGAACCCGAACCGGTCGAGATATTCGGCTCGAAGGTCTGATCCTGCGTCTTGGTGTTATAGTAAGTGAAGTCGAGGTTGAAGTGGCGCAGGAAGCGCATCGTCAGACCGACCTCGAACGACTTGGTGCGCTCGGGCTTGAGGTTGTAAATCGGGAACCGGGTCTGGGTGCTCCAGTTCAGGCCGCTCTCGTTCCAGCTGTAACGCGGGTTGGCGAGGTAACGCTCGAAAGCCACACCCACCGATGCGTACGACGCACGGAGTTTGACGTAGGAGAGGTTCTTCGGCATCTCGGGGATGAGCTGCGACAGCACGACCGAAGCACCGACCGAGGGATAGAAAAACGAGCTCTTCACCGAATGCTCGCCGGCCAGCTGCGAAGGCCAGTCGTTACGGCCGGTCAGCGTGAGGAAGTAGGTGTTCTTAAAGCCGATCTCAACCGAGGCGAAGATCGACTGGGTCTGCTCGCGCCACCCTTCCTGCAGCCGCTTGGTCTTGGAGGTGTTGCTCAGGTTCTGCACGCTGAACACGTTGGCCAGCAGAGGTTTTTCGTCGGTGATCTCACCGTCGGGAATCGGGCCGCGCACCTTCATGGCGTCGTAGCGCATGTCCGAGATCGAAGCACCGGCATTGGCTTGCAGCGACCAGTCCTCGCCAAAAGTCTTGTTGATATTGACCAGCACGTCGCCGTAGACCTGCTTGTCCTTGGTCTTCGTGATGCCGTAGAGGCCGTTTTTCGAACCCTCGGTCAACTGCGTGAAGGTCGAAGCATAGAATTTTTCCGTATAGTCGTTGTTGCTGTTGTCGATGCGGAGACGGCCGGAAACATTGAGCCAGTCGAGCACGTCGTACGAGAGTGCAGCGTTCAGCATGTAACGGTCTTTGTTGTTTTCGCGCAGGTTGCGGTAGTTGATCCAATAGGGGTTCTGCATCGTCATGCCGGCATCGCCTACGGGCCAGTACTGGGTATAGAGGCGGCGGGCGGGATCGTAACGCTCGTACATTTCGATATCGGCCCAGTCGTTGCCGCGCGGGTAGACGTAAGCGCCGACCAGCGGGTTGTTGTAGGTACCCTGGTTGGTCATGTTGCGGTCTTTCTGCATCACATAGCTGGCACCCACGTCGAGTTTCAGCTTGTCACCGAGGAACGAGGTGGTATTGCGGAACGTAAAATTGTAACGGTCGTAGCCGTTGTTGGGAATTACTCCGCGCGAGTTGACCGCCGCGGCCGAGAAATAGGTTTGGTTCTTCTCGGTACCCGTCGAGAGCGAGACGCTCTCGGTACCCGTTACGCCGGTTTGGAAATAGTCATCGCGCGGGCTGTACCCCATATAGTTGGAGCTGTTCAGGCGATTGCCCCAGCTGCGGACGATCGAACCTTCGCTCGAATTGAGATCGCCCGTACCGTAACGGTTCTGAAACTCGGGAAGGACGAACGGCGACATCACCTCGGTGTTGCTCGATACGGTCACCGAAGTGTAGCCCGCCTTGCCGCGCTTGGTCGTGACGACGATGGCACCGTTGGCGGCATCCGAACCGTAGAGTGCCGCAGCGGCCGCACCGTTCAGCACCGACATCGACTCGATGTCCTCGGGGTTGATATCGGCGATGGGATCGGTCGTACCCTGCGAGGCGAACTCCGTGCCGCCGTCGCGGGCCGTCGTGAACATCGGCACGCCGTCGATTACGTAGAGGGCGTTCGAAGTCTGCGAAATCGACTTCTGACCACGCATGACGACCCTCGATGCGCTGCCGACGCCACCGGACGACGAGTTGATCGTCACACCGGCGACCTTGCCGCTGAGCGAGTTGATGAAGTTGACGTCCTTGTTGGCCACGATGTCCTCGGAGTTGACCTGCTGCACGTTGTACGACAGCGCCTTTTCCGAACGTTTGATACCGAGAGCCGTAACCACGACCGCATCCACATCCACCGCCGACTCCCGGAGCGTAAAGGTGATGTTGGTGCGGCTGCCTACGGTCTGTGCGATCGGTTCGTAGCCTAAATAATTGATTTCTAATACGGCGTCAGCCGAGGGGGGGGGGAACTTGCAGCGAGAAATCGCCGTCCACGCCGGTACTCGTACCGATCGTAGTCCCCTTGACAATGACCGCAGCGCCGATCACCGGCATACCGGAAGCATCGACGACCTTGCCCGTCACGGTGACAGGCTGGCCGGGCTGTGCGGCCGGGGCTTTCTGCGAGAGTACGATCGACGTATTCTCGACGGCATAAGCGATATCGGAAGATTGGAAAAGCGTATTGAGCACATTGTTCAGCGGCGTGTCCTTCACATCGATCGACACGCGGCACGCTACGTCCACATTCTTGTCGTAAACGAACAGGTAGGTGGTTTGCTTTTCGATTGCACTGAGCACCTGCTCAAGGGGAGCGTCCGAAACCCGGAGGGTTACCGGTACGGACTGCGCACTTGCCGTGCCCGCGAAAAGGCAGCATACAAGTGTCAAAACAGGCAAGAGAAACCTAACTCTCGCTTGGTTTTTCATTTTCATACGTTGGTCAGTTAATTAGGTTATTGGTTTTTCCCGGATCCCCTGCCCTGCTCGGGGGAGGGGTTTAAAGGCGCTGTCCGGGGCACGCCTCGTCATTCGTCTAAGGTCTGGGGCAATTTTTCACATAAATCTGGGCTTAGGTACTACAATCAGGTTAGGTTGGTCAGTGTATATAAATCATGTCTTTCAATTCGTTGCGCGTATACTGGAAATCGGCGCTCTGCTGCAAAACCCACAGGGCATGGTCGATACCCTCGGAGATACGGATCTTCCCGGTGAAAAGGTTGGTCGGCATATCCTGGCGCCGCACCTCGATCTTCACGCCGTAATATTTCTCGAACTCATCGAGCAAATCCCCGAACGAAGCGTCGCGGAAGGCAATCAGCCCCTCGCGCCACAGGAACCCTTCGTGTTCGGGTATCCGCCCCAGGATCAGCCGTCCGTTGAGGTGCGTCACCTGTTCGCGCGGATGCAGCTCGACCTGGTTGTTCGAATTGAAGCGATCCGTCACGCGCACCTTACCCTCGACGAGCGAGGCGACGAACTCCCCGTCTTCCGAGCGGGCCTTGACGTTGAATTTCGTACCCAGCACCTCCACGTCGCAGGCATAGGTCTCGACGACGAAAGGATGCTTCCGGTCATGCGACACATCGAAAAACGCTTCGCCCTTGAGCTGCACCTTACGCTCGCGCCCGATGAAGAAGGTCGGGTAATGCAGTTCGGAAAGCGCGTTCATGCAGACTTTCGTGCCGTCGGGCAGCTGCACGTCGATATGCTGGCCTGCCGGGACGGTGATCGTATTGCCCGTCAACAGGAACTTGTCATACATCCGCGAGACGTAGATGCCCCCCGCTCCCGCAACGACCAGGATGACCGCAGCGTATTTGAGGACTTCGCGTGTCCAGCGCGGCAGGGTCAAAACCTTCGGCTTGCGTGTCGTGCGTCCGGGGTCGGCCAGCATCAGCATCGAATCGAACAAACGGCGCTCGGCAAGCAGTTCCCTGCGGTTGGCCGGATCACGGTCGATCCAGTCGAGGACTTGTTTTTCCTCTTCTACGGACGCGCGCCCGTCAAAAAACCGGTGTAGTAATTCTTTTTCCATGACATAGAGATAACACCCCAGCCGGGGAAATCCCTGAAAAAAATCGCACTTTTTTCAGGGAAAGCCCGGGTGAAGCAAGTTAAACGAATGATTATCAATTGATATAAAACCAGAAAATAAAATAAGCCAGGTAATCTTTGAGCACCACACGCAGGATTTTCATCGCCTTCGAGACTTCGAACTCGACGCT
>NZ_FR893449.1:76640-105683 GCF_000435435.1 Alistipes sp. CAG:29
GAGCGCGACGCTCTTGACCGTAACGCCCATTTCGGCGGCGATCTCCTTATAGCTTTTGCCGTCGAAGCGGCTGCGGATAAAGATCGCGCGGGTCTTTTCCGGAAGTCTGTCCAGCGTCTCGTTCACCAGCCGCCGCGCCTCCTCGCTGAACAGTTCCTCGGGGTTGCAGGCTTCGAGGGTCGAGATGCGGGTTCGGAGCATGCGCGCACCGTGGGAGTGGATATCCTCGGCGGCACGCAGGCGGACGCCCTGCGAACGCAGATGGTTCAGGCATTTGTTCTTGACGATCGTGAGCGCGTAGGGAGGGAAGGCGGAGGCGGAAAGCATGTCGCGTTTTTCCCAGGCGGCCATAAAGCTCTCCATGACGATATCCTCGGCCGTGGCTGCATCGGAGACATAAGTGCCCGCGAAACGGATAAACCGTTGTTGGTACTCCCCGAACAGGCGGTTGAACGCCTTCAGATCCAGAATCGTCTCGGATTGCAACTCCATACACTCATTCATTTAAACAAATATAAGGAAAGTGTGCAATATCCGCGCCCTAAAAACGCAAAAAATAAACGGCCATACCCGCCAGCGCCAAACTCCGGGTAGGGCAACGCAACAGAATTTATTCCATAAATCCCTGCCATTTATATAATAACACCCCAGCGCGGGAAATCCCTGACAAAAAACCGTTTTTTCCGCACCGGACATAAAAAAAGCTCCTCAAAGGGAGCTTTCAGCCCGAATTGCCAGCCCGTTACCTGGCTTTGGCCTCGCAGTAGGCGCAGCGGCAGGTGCCGTCGGCCGTGCGGTAGAACAATTGGTCGACATCCTCCGTCGCGGAGATGCAACGGCGGTTGGAACACTCCATCTCGTTGACCACATACTCGCCGTTGAAAACCGGAGTCCGTTCGAACGGTTTGTTCCGGTCAGCCCAGCGGAGCAGGGTCAGGATCAGTGCCATACGCACGAACTTACCGTTCTCGACCTGCCGGAAATAGGCCGCGCGGGAATCGTTGTCCACGGCACGCGTGATCTCGTTCACGCGCGGCAGCGGATGCAGGATGATCATATCCTTCTTGGCCGTCCCGAGTTTCTCGGGGTTGAGCACGAAGCTGTTCTTCACGCGGTCGAACTCCTCCTCATCGAGGAAGCGCTCCTTCTGTACGCGCGTCATGTAGAGGACGTCCAGTTCGGGCATCACCTCCTCCATGGTCTCCACCTCGCGGAACTCCAGTTTCGAGTTCTCGCTCATCTCGGCCAGCATGTAGTCGGGAAGGCGCAGCTCCTGCGGGGCGATCAGGATGACCTTGATGCCCGAGTAGCGCGACAGCGCCTTGATGAGCGAATGGACGGTGCGGCCGAACTTGAGGTCGCCGCAGAAGCCGATCGTCATGTTGTCGAAACGCCCCTTTTCGCGCTTGATCGTCAGCAGGTCGGTCAGCGTCTGCGTCGGGTGGCTGTGGCTGCCGTCACCGGCATTGATGACCGGTACCCCGGCATACTGCGAGGCCACGAGCGGCGCCCCCTCCTTGAAGTGGCGCATGGCGATGATGTCCGCGAAGCAGCGGATCACACGTACGGTATCGGCCACGGTCTCGCCCTTGGACACGGACGACGAGTTGGCGTCCGAGAAACCGATGACGCTGCCGCCCAGCTCCATCATGGCCGAGGTGAAACTCAGGCGCGTACGGGTCGAGGGCTCGTAGAAGAGCGTCGCCAGCTTCTTTCCCTTGCACGCCTCGCTGTATTTGGCACGGTTGGCGATGATGTCCTCCGCCAGCGCAACGATCTGTTCGGTTTCGGCAACCGTCAGGTCGGTCGGATCGATTAAATGTCGCATATTTTTCTTCTCTGTTTTCGGTTTCGGGTTGCGTAGTCCGTATCGGCGCCGGTATGTCCCGCGGTTCCACCCCGGCTGCGTGCGGGCATATCCCCGCACGGCAGGAAAGGCCCGGCCGGGAATACGCGGCCGCAGCGAACTATTTGTCCATCCAGCTTTCGTCCGAGGGGTTGTCGCGAAATTTCAGCAGCCGGGCCTTATCCCCGGGCTCGATATACCCCTCTTCGGCGGCGACCTCCACCAGCGCATCGAGGTTCGAAAGGCTGTAATTGACCACATCGGCCTCTTTCAGGCGCTCCAGCCCCTTCTTCATGCCGTAGGTGAAGATCGAAGCCACACCCAGCACCTCGGCACCGGCTTCGCGCAGGGCGTTCACCACCTCGATGCAGGAACCGCCGGTCGAGATCAGGTCTTCGATCACGACGACCTTCTGCCCCTTCTCCAGTTTGCCTTCGATCCGGTTGCCGCGGCCGTGGTCTTTCGAACCGCTGCGCACGTACCCCATCGGCAGGTCGAGGATCGTCGCCGTGATGGCCGCATGGGCGATGCCGGCGGTCGAAGTGCCCATCAGCACCTCGGCACCGGGGAATTTGGTGCGGACTATCCCGGCAAGCCCGGCCTCGACATGTCCGCGCACGACAGGCGCCGTCAGCGTCAGGCGGTTGTCGCAATAGATCGGGCTCTTGATACCGCTGGCCCAGGTAAACGGCTGCTCGGGACGCAGGAATACCGCGCCGATCGAGAGCAGGTCTTTAGCAATTGATTTCTCCATGATTATTTTGCATTTTTTTCGGTTTTTTTCAAATCTCCGGCCACCCACTCGACCCACGGGTCAACGTTGTCGGTGAGCGTCCGGGGCAGCGGCAGCGGGATGCGCACGTCGGGAGCGATCCCCTCCCGGTCGATGCCGCGCCCTGCGGGAATCCGTTTGGAACGGGTGACGGGCACGATCATCCAACGCGCCGTGTCCCGAGGGAAATAAAGTATCTCGCAGTTCGAATAGTCGAGGCACCCCAGCGTGTTGTCCTGTCCGTAGACGGTCGTACGACGGCTCGAAGCCCGTACTTCGAGTACCAACTGCTCGCCCGACGAAGCCACCCGTCCGTCGACGATCAGCGCGGCGCGCCGGGGCACCGGCGACACCGAATCGTAACGGATACGGTAGGTTTTGCCCTCTTCGAGAAATTCCCCGGCCGGGGTTCGCTCCATACGCGCAACCTTCCTGCGTCCCCGCTCCGTATTCCCGACAAACTCCCGGACGTGGGCGATGGCTATATCCGATACGCGGTACTCCATGGCATCCTCCGTACCTTCGTGGTCGTAAAGCAGTTTGAGCAGGGGTTCATAGGCATTGTCGCTCCCGCCCATATTGCCGCGGATGTCGACGACAAGGTTCTCACAGCCCGAGGCGCGGTAAGCCGCGACAGCGGCCCGCACTCCGGCGATTTCGGCATCGGTCAGGTCGCACGACGGGAATCGGATCAAATACGTATCTTCGTCCACGCGGCAGTGCATGAACTGCGGATCGTAACGCTTCATCCGCCCGGCATAGTCCGTATCGCGGCGCAGCGACTTAGCCCGGTAGGCTTCGGCACCGGGTGTTTGGAGGTGCGAATCGTCGAACCAGCCGAGGTATTCGGCAATGGCATCATAGACGTCACGGTCGCCGGAAATCTCGCTTTGCAGCCGCCCTTTCAGTGCGGCGTACTTCGCTTCGCGGCCCGCGGTCTTGTCCGGATAGCCGGCATAGGCGCGTTCCACGACATCGACGGCATAGTCGAAATCGGACACAGCGTCCCCTGCCGGGGTTTGTGCCCCGGCCGACAGCAGGCAAAGTACGGCCGCAGCCGCCAGCGACATTCGCAGCAAGGTCTTCATCGGGCAGGTTCGTATGAATCGGATCCCCGGATCGGGTCTCCCGACCGGAGGGTTATTCCAGTGCCGAGCGTAAAATCTTCTCCACCTCCTCGGGATAAACCCCGCCTTCGTGCACCTTCACGCCGCCGACATAGAATGTCGGCACGTAGTAATAGTCGAACGTGTCGGCCAGCTCGGGCTGTTCCGACTCCTCGATCATCTCGATCCCGACGGCAGCCAGCTCGGGGTGCGCCGCCCTGGCCTCTTCGATGTAACGCAACGCCTTCTTGCAGAAGGGGCAGTTTTTCAGGTAGAAAAGTTTTACCGGTTTCATAACTATACTCGTTTAAAAGTAACTTCGCGGATTATCCGCAGAATTCGTCCACACAACGGCGATAGGCAGCCACGGGGTCGGCCGCGGCGGTGATCGGGCGTCCCACGACGATGAAGTCGGAGCCGATCTCCCGCGCACGGGCAGGCGTGGTGACACGCACCTGATCCGCCACGTCACCGTCTGCAAAACGCACGCCGGGCGTGATTGTGAGGAACTCTTTTCCGCAGGCTTGGTGTACCATGCCTGCTTCGAGCGGCGAGCATACCACGCCGTCAAGCCCTGCGGCCTTGGTATTCTGCGCGTATTTCACGATCGTGTCGCCGATCGAAGATGCGATCAGCAGCTCCTGTTGCATACGCTCCTCGCTGGTCGAGGTGAGCTGTGTCACGGCGATCAGCAGGGGGCGCGTACCGTCCTCGCGCGTGAGCCCCTCGAGGGCATATTTCATCATCTCGATGGTACCCGCCGCATGGACGTTGCACATATCCACATCCAGCCGCGACAGTACGGCCATCGCTTTCTTCACCGTATTGGGAATGTCGTGCAGCTTGAGGTCGAGGAAAATCTTGTGCCCCCGGCGCTTGATCTCACGCACGATTTCCGGCCCTTCGGCATAGAACAGCTCCATGCCGATCTTGAGGAAAGGTTTGCGTGCCTCGCCCCTGAACAGGTCGAGGAATTCGAAGGTATCTTCCGCAGACTTGAAGTCGCAGGCGATAATTACGTCATGTTGCATATCGTACGGTTTTACGTTCATTCTACAATTCCGATTATGTCGCTCAGCCGCCCGATCCCGAGCCGTTGCATCTCGGCAGGCAGCGCCTCGACGATCTCCTTCGAGGCATAGGGGTTCGCCAGGTTCGCGGCGCCGACCTGTACGGCCGTAGCGCCGGCCATCATCATCTCGATCACGTCGCGGGCCGTCGTCACGCCGCCGCACCCCATGACGGGTATTTTGCAGGCCTTGGCGACCTGGTAGACCATCCGCACGGCCACGGGGAAGACTGCGGCACCCGAAAAGCCTCCCATCGTATTGGCGATGACCGCCTTGCGCTTCCTGACGTCGATCCGCATCCCCAGCAGGGTATTTATCAGGCAGATGCCGTCGGCACCCGCCTCCTCGCACGCCCGGGCGATCGAGACAATGTCCGTGACGTTGGGCGACAGCTTGATGTAAACGGGTTTGGTCGTCACGGCCTTCACGGCGCGCGTCACCTCGGCGGCACACTCGGGCGACGTGCCGAACGACATGCCGCCGTGCCGCACGTTGGGGCACGAGACGTTGACCTCGATGATGCCGACCTGCGGCTCGCGGTCGATCCGCTCGCAGCAATAGGCGTACTCCTCGACCGAAAAGCCGCTGATATTGGCGATCACGGGTTTATGGAAAAAAGTCTTCAGGCGCGGCAGCTCTTCGGCGATCACGGCGTCGATGCCCGGGTTCTGCAACCCCACGGCGTTGATCATGCCCGCCGTACATTCGGCGATGCGGGGCGTGGGGTTCCCGAAGCGCGCATCGCGCGTGGTGCCCTTGAACGAAAACGACCCGAGGATGTTGATGTCGTAAAAATCCCGGAACTCGTTGCCGTACCCGAACGTACCGCTGGCCGGCACGACCGGGTTATCCAGTCTCAGGCCGCTCAGGCTGACGGACATATCCGCGGCGGGTTTTTCCGCGGGCCGGTTTTGTGCGATGAACTGCTTGTTTACCATATGACCTCCCCTTTCGTTAATACGGGCCCCTCCTTGCAGATGCGCTTGTTCCCGTATTTGGTTTTGCACGAACAGCCCATGCAGGCCCCGAAACCGCAGCCCATGCGCTCTTCGAACGAGAGCTGCCCGTCCTGCTGCACGGCGTCGCACAATGCCCGCAGCATCGGCAGCGGCCCGCAGGCATAGAAATAGTCGAACTCGGGGCGGCACTCGGCGATGGCCGTCGTGACGAACCCCCTGACACCCGCCGAACCGTCGGCCGTAGCCAGATCGACGTCGCAGCCCAGCGCCCGGAATTCGTCGGCATAGAAAACCTCGTCCGCCGTATTGAACCCGAGCACCACGCCGACCCGTTTGCCTGCCGCAAGCAGCACTTTGGCCAGGTTGTAGAGCGGGGGCACGCCTACGCCGCCGCCCACCAGCAGGGGACGCTGTGCGGCATTGTGCACGTCGAACCCGTTGCCGAGCCCCGTCAGCAGGTCGAGCTCCCCGCCCGCAGCCATACGGCTCATCTGTGCGGTTCCCTCGCCCACCACCTTGTAGATGAGCGTGAGCGTCGTGGCGTCGTAGTCGCAGACCGAGATCGGACGGCGCAGGTAACGGCCTTCGAGGGCGATGTCGACGAACTGCCCGGGGGCAGTGATCCACTGCGTATCCCCCCCGAGCACCATGCGCCATACGGTCGCCGTCAGCGGTTCGTTGGCAAGGATTTTATAGATGCCTTTTTTATACATGCTTTTCTGTCCCGATGTGCCGCAGGTGCGGCATAAAACCCGAAATCACTTCGCGTCGATGGTCGAAACCCCGAACGTAATCTCTTCCAGCACGTCCAACAGCACCTTCACCGTTTCGAGCGCCGTAAATACCGTCACGTTGTTCTCGACGGCCGTGCGGCGGATCTCGTATCCGTCGAGGCGCGTGTTATGCTGGTTGACGTCGATGGTGTTGATGACGTAGCTCACATGTCCCTGGCGCAGCGAGTCGATGATCTCCGAACTGCCTTCGCTCAGCTTGCGGCGCGTACGGGTACGGATGCCGTGGTTGCGCAGGAACTCGGCCGTCCCGGTCGTGGCCTCGATGTTGAAGCCCAGGTCGTAGAAACGCCGCACGAGGGGCAGCGCCTGCTCCTTGTCGTGGTCGGCGATCGTGACGAAGATCGTACCGTAGTTGGAGACGTTCATGCCCGTGGCCTGCAACGCCTTGTAAAGCGCGCGGGTGAGTTTGTCGTCGTAGCCGATCGCCTCGCCCGTGGACTTCATCTCGGGCGACAGGTACGAATCCATACCGCGGATCTTGGCGAACGAGAAAGCCGGGGCCTTGACGTACCAGCGTTTCTTCTCCTTGCCGTAGACTTCGGTGATGCCCAGCTCGCGGAGCGTCTTGCCCAGGATGACCTGCGTGGCGATGTGCGCCATGGGCACGCCCGTCGACTTGGAAAGGAACGGCACGGTACGCGACGAACGCGGGTTGACCTCGATGACATAGACCTCGTCGTTTTCGTCGAGGATGAACTGGATGTTATAGAGGCCGACGATGCCGATCCTCAGGCCGAGTTTGACCGTATAGCCGATGATCTTGTCCTTGGCCTTCTGGCTGACGCTGAAGGTCGGATAGACGCTGATCGAGTCGCCCGAATGGATACCCGTACGCTCCACATGTTCCATGATGCCGGGGATGAAGACGTCCTTGCCGTCGCAGATGGCGTCCACCTCCAGCTCCTTACCCATGATATAGCGGTCGACCAGCACCGGCGAATCCTCGTTGACCTCGACGGCCGTCTGCAGGTAGTGGCGCAGGCGCTCCTCGTTCGAAACGATCTGCATGGCACGGCCTCCGAGCACATAGCTCGGACGCACCAGCACCGGGTAGCCGATGCGGGCGGCGGCCTTCACGCCGGTCTCGATGTCGGTGACGGCCTCGGCCTCGGGCTGCGGGATGCGCAGCTCTTCCATGATCTTCTCGAAGCAACCGCGATCTTCGGCGTTCTTGATCGCCTGCGTATCGGTACCGATAATGGGCACGCCCAGCTGCGCCAGCGGCTCGGCCAGGTTGATGGCCGTCTGTCCGCCGAGCGACACGACGATCGCCTTCGGTTTTTCGAGGTGGATGACGTTCATCACGTCCTCGACCATCAGCGGTTCGAAATAGAGCTTGTCGCTGGTAGTGTAGTCCGTCGACACGGTTTCGGGGTTGTTGTTGATGATAATCGCCTCGTAACCGGCCTCGCGGATCGACCAGATGGCATGCACGGTCGAGTAGTCGAACTCAACGCCCTGGCCGATACGGATCGGGCCCGAGCCGAGCACCACGATCTTCTCCTTATCGCTCACAACCGACTCGTTCTCGTCCTCGTAAGTCGAGTAGAAATAGGGCACATAGGAGCTGAATTCGCTGGCACAGGTGTCGATCATCTTGTAGACGGGGAAGAGGCCGTTCTTTTCGCGCAGCCGGTATACGTCCTGCTGCGAGATGCCCCACAACTGGCCGATGAACTTGTCGCTGAACCCCATGCGCTTGGCGTCGCGCAGGGTTTCGACATCCATCGGGTGCGCTTTCACCTCGCGTTCGAATTCGACGATGTTCTTGAACTTTTCGAGGAAGAACATGTCGATCTTCGTATTGTCGTAGATCAGCACCAGGTCGATGCCGTTGCGGATCAGCTGCGCGATGGCATAGAGGCGGTCGTCCGTAGCGTCCTTGATGTATTCCAGCAGCTGCACGTCCGACCAGCCGTCGAATTTCTTGTGGTAGATATGGCAGACACCCGTTTCGAGCGAGCGCAGCGCCTTCAGGAGGCTTTCCTCCATCGTGCGGCCGATGGACATCACCTCGCCCGTGGCCTTCATCTGCGTACCCAGCTTGTTCGACGCATCGCTGAACTTGTCGAACGGGAAGCGGGCGACTTTGGTGACCACGTAATCGAGCGTCGGCTCGAAGCTGGCGGGCGTATTGGCCAGCATGATCTCGTCGAGCGTAAGCCCTACGGCGACCTTGGCCGTCACACGCGCGATCGGATAGCCGCTGGCCTTCGACGCCAGGGCCGACGAGCGCGACACGCGGGGGTTCACCTCGATCAGGTAGTATTTGAACGACAGGGGGTCGAGTGCGAACTGCACGTTGCAACCGCCCTCGATCTTCAGCTCGCGGATAATCTTCAGCGCCGAGTCGCGCAGCATCTGGAACTCCTTGTTGGTAAGCGTCTGGCACGGCGCCACGACGATCGAGTCGCCCGTATGCACGCCCACGGGGTCGATATTCTCCATGCAGCAGATGCTGATGGCCGTGTCGTTATGGTCGCGCATCACCTCGAACTCGATCTCCTTGTAGCCCTTGATGCTCTTCTCGACGAGCACCTGGTGCACGGGCGAAAGGAACAGGGCGTGGCGCATCATTTCGCGCAGCTGCTCCTCGTTGTCGACGAATCCGCCGCCCGTACCGCCCAGCGTATAGGCGGGACGCAGCACGACGGGATAGCCGATCTGGGCGGCGACCTCCACGGCCTCCTCGACCGACATGGCGATTTTAGATTCGATCACCGGTTCGCCCAGCGACTCGCACAGCTCCTTGAAAAGTTCGCGGTCTTCGGCGCGTTCGATCGACTCGAACGAGGTGCCCAGGATCTCGACCTGGCACTCTTTCAGGATACCCTTCTTGGCAAGTTGCACCGCAAGGTTCAGGCCCGTCTGTCCGCCCAGCCCCGGCACGATGGCGTCGGGACGCTCGAAACGGATGATCTTGGCCACGTATTCGAGCGTCAGGGGTTCCATGTAGACCTTGTCTGCGATATGCGTATCGGTCATGATCGTCGCAGGGTTGGAATTCACCAGGATTACCTCGTATCCCTCCTCCTTGAGTGCGAGACACGCCTGCGTACCCGCATAATCGAATTCCGCGGCCTGGCCGATGACGATCGGGCCGGAACCGATGACCATTACCTTGTTTATATCTTTTCTCTTAGGCATTTTTACGCTCCTCCATTATTTTGGTAAACTTCTTGAACAAATAGCCGCTATCCTGCGGGCCCGAGGCACTCTCGGGGTGGTACTGCATCGAAAAGACGCCGTCCTCGGCGCACTCCACGCCCTCGGCCGTGCCGTCGAGCAGGTTTACGTGCGTCAGCCTGAGGCCGGTGGCGGCCAGCGAGTCGATGTCCACGGCATAGCTGTGGTTCTGGCTCGTGATCTCGATCCGTCCCGTCTCCAGATTTTTCACGGGGTGGTTCCCGCCGCGGTGGCCGAATTTCATCTTCACGGTCTTGGCGCCATAGGCCAGCGATATGAGCTGGTGCCCCATGCAGATGCCGAAAATCGGCAGTTTGCCGCGCAGTTGCCTGACCAGCCCGATCACCGGCGTCACATCCTCGGGGTTGCCTGGGCCGTTCGACAACACGATGCCGTCGGGATGGAAGGCCATGATCTCCTCGACCGTCGAGTCGTAGGGCACGATGGTCACGTTGCAGCCCACGCGGTTGAGCTGGCGGATGATATTGTGCTTGATGCCGCAGTCGACGGCCACCACGTCGTACTTGTGGTTGGGAACGCGCGACATCCAGCGTTTTTTGCAGCTCACACGTGAAACCATATCGTGCGGCAGGCAATACCCGGCGAGCTTGCGCATCGCTTCCTCACGGGGCGTGGCGGCATCGGTGACGATGACCTTCTGGCTGCCCTCGTTGCGGATAATGCGCGTCAGCGTGCGGGTATCTACGCCCCAGATCGCCGGGATGCCGTACTCCTCAAACACCTCGTTCAGGGTTTTCGTATACCGGAAATTCGACGGCGAGTCGTTATACTCGCGCACGATCATACCGCCGATGGTCGGGTTCTTCGTTTCGTAATCCTCATCGGCCATACCGTAGTTTCCGATGAGCGGATAGGTCATCACGACCATCTGATCCGTGTAGGAGGGATCTGACATGATCTCCTGATACCCCACCATCGAGGTATTGAAGACGATCTCGTTGATAGCCTCTCGGTCGGCACCGAAGCCGTAACCGTAGAACTCCCGGCCGTTTTCCAGCACAATTTTCTTCGTAAATGGTTTCATTCTTATCTATTGGTTTTCATCGTTTCGTCTCTAAACACTTCCCTGCCGCCCACGACGGTCATCGCCGCACGGCCCTGTACTTCCCAGCCTGCGAACGGGGTCGCCCGGCCCATCGAAAGGAACGTCGCAGGGTCGACCCTGTACCGTGCATCGAGATCCAGCACCGTAAAGTCGGCCTGGTCGCCGACATGCAACCCGCCGCCCAGGCCGAATATCCGGCGGGGATTGACAGCCATCAGCGCGACCAGCTTTTCGAGCGTGACGATGCCAGGCAACACCATATATTTATATAACAGCGGGAAAGCACACTCCAACCCCACGACCCCCATGGCGCTTGCG
The DNA here is from genome assembly GCF_000435435.1 of Alistipes sp. CAG:29. NCBI lineage: Bacteria > Pseudomonadati > Bacteroidota > Bacteroidia > Bacteroidales > Rikenellaceae > Alistipes > Alistipes sp. CAG:29. The sequence goes on from NZ_FR893449.1 coordinate 87,758, forward strand.
GCCAAGCCGCGCGACTTCTCCGCGGCGGTATGGGGCGCATGATCCGTGGCGATCACCTCGATCGTGCCGTCCGTGATCCCCGCAAGCAGGGCATCGCGGTCAGCGCGGCTGCGCAGCGGCGGGTTCATCTTGAACCGCCCGTCCTCCTGCAGATCCTCGTCGCAAAGCAACAGGTAGTGCGGGGCCGTCTCGCAACTCACGCGCAGGCCCCTGTCCTTGGCGCGACGTACCAGTTCGACGCTCTCACGGGTCGACACATGGCAGACATGGTACTGGCAGCCGGTCTTTTCCGCGAGCGCGATGTCACGTTCCACCTGCCGCCACTCGCTTTCCGAACAGATGCCCTTATGCCCGTGCGCACGGCAGTACTCCCCGTCGTGGATATAGCCGCCCCGCAGCAGGTCATCGACCTCGCAGTGCGCCACGACCGGCTTCCCCACCTGTGCAGCGCGGCGCATCGCCTCTTCCATCAGGCCTTCCGACTGCACGCCGCGTCCATCGTCCGAAAAGCCGACGACCTCGGGCGCCAGCGCCGCAAAATCGACCAGCCGGCCGCAGCCGCGCTGCCCCATCGTGATGCAGCCGTAGGGAACTACGCGCACGACGGCATCGCGGCGGATGATGTCGGTCTGCGCACGGAGCGTCTGCGGAGTGTCGGGCGCAGGGTTCAGGTTCGGCATCGAACATACCGTCGTATAGCCTCCGCGGGCCGCGGCCGCCGTACCCGTCGCAATGGTCTCCTTCTGCGAAAACCCCGGTTCGCGCAAGTGGACATGCACGTCGACAAGCCCCGGCACCACGTGGCGCCCTCCGAGGTCTACGACCCGGTCGGCAACGCCCCCGGCGGGCACGACACACCCCCCGTCGACGGCAAACTCCCCGGCCGCAAAACGACCGCCGTCATAAACTACGGCATTGGTATAAAGTGTTTTCATCTGCGTAAGCGTAAAAAAATAGGGCAACTGAAACAGTTACCCTAATAAAACAAAATCGCCGAAAACCGGAGGAAATACGTCGCCCGACCAATAGTCTTGCTGCCAGGAAGCCTGCGCCGACAATATGCTGGGTTTACAATTCATAGGTTCTCGGGATCACTATAATTGTGCACAAAGGTAGGGCTTTTTTGCCGGGCATGCAAAATTTAGCCGGAAAATTTTCAACAAATAATCCACACCGATCCCCGCCGCCGGAAACGCCAACCGCCCCGTAACGGCTCTGTAATCCGGAATAAGCTTCCCTCCCCGGGTAGCGTTATCTGACGATAATCAGGTCGACGCCCGCCTCTTCGACGATGGTGACCATCTGTTCAGGAATCCCGTCGTCCGTGATGATCACGTCGATATCCTCCAACGCACAGATGCGTCCGAAGCCGCGCTGCCCGAATTTCGACGAGTCGGCCAGCACGATATTCTGCGACGAGGCCTTCATCATCTTGCGCGTGAGTTTCGCCTCGTCGAGCGTCGAGGTGGTGATGCCGTGTTCGAGGTCGATGCCGTCCACCCCGAAAAAGAGTTTCGAGCAGATGCAGTCGTCCAGCGACCGCGAGGCCTCCTCGCCCAGCACCGAAAGCGACTTCTTGTGCACCGTACCGCCCAGCTGCACGACATTGACATTCTCCGCCTCGTTGAGCAGCACGCCCAGCCGCAGGAACGGCGTGACGATGTTCAGATGGTGCCACTGGCGCATCTTGATCTCCTCGGCGAAAGAATAGATCGTAGACCCCGATGCGATGATGATCGAATCGTTATCATCCAACAACTCCACGGCGCGCTGCGCGATGAGGCGCTTGGCATCGCGGTTGATATTGTCCTTGACATGCACGTCGAGGTCGGCGACATGGGGATTGGCGGGACGGGCGCTGCCGTGTACCTTGTAAAGCAGCCCTTTGCTCTCCAGGATTTTCACATCCTTGCGGATCGTTACCTTCGTAACCCCCAGCTCGTTCGCCACGTCGGTGATGCGCACGAAACCATATTTGTTCAGTTTGTCGAGGATATATTTGTGTCGTTCGGCAATGCTCAGCATATCTCTCTGTCTTTTTAGCAGTTATTGGAGCAAATATAGTTATTTTTTCGCTTTTATCAAAAAAAGTGTCCGAAACCGCGCTCCGGTTCGGACACTCCCGGATCGCAAGACCCGTATCATCATCTAAAATAGGAACATACTGTTTAATTCCGTTCCGGTTCGGCATCGTAACCGTCGGCACGCGCCCCCCACATCATCAGGAAGACCAGCATACCGACGATGGCTACGCCGATAATACCGACATAAGCCCAGTTCCAACCGTAATGCTGCGCCACGAAGCCCAGCCCCACGCCCGAAACGACCGTGCTGGCATAACCGAACAGGCCGGTAAGCCCGTTGGCCGTCGCAGCGGCCTTTTTCGTGGCCTGGTTCGCGGCTGCGATGCCGATCAGCGCCTGCGGGCCGTAGATGCAGAACCCGGCGGCACACAGCGTGAGGAAAAGCAACCACACGGGAGCATCGGCGGGCAGCTGCCAGAACAGGAACACGAACAGCGCAGCGCCGGCCATACAGAACACGCAGGTACGGTGCGCACGGCCCCTGAGCCATTTGTCCGTAGCCCAGCCGGCGAACAACATGCCGACGATACCGGCGATTTCGAACATCGCCACGAGCCACCCGGCATGCGACATGCTGACACCCTTCGACTGGCTCAGCAGCGAAGGCCCCCAGTCGAGCACCGAGAAACGGACGATATATACGAAGAAATTGGCGAAGCCCAGGATCCAGATCAGCGGGTTCCTGAACACATGCTTCATCAGGAAAGCGCGGTGCTCGGCACTCTTCGTCTCCTTTTTCACCTCCTTCACCTCGGTGCCTTCCAGTTCGGGAAGCCCGACCGAAGAGGGCGTATCGCGCAGGAAGACGACCAATCCGATCGCCCCGGCGAATGCGATGGCCGAAGGCACCCAGAAACACCATTTCCAGGCCCCAACATGCGTCGCCGAAGCCATGACGCGCTCCATCCCGGCAGCATCGTCGGGCGCAACGCCCAGATTGGCGGCGATCGTCGCCACGGCGTCGGGGTCGGCCGTCATGTTCATGCCCACGGTACCCATGATGTAACCGCAGAGGATCACCACGAGGCCCGCACCGATCGAATGCGAGGTATTCCACACAGACATCTTGGTCGCCAGCTCCGTAGGCGGAATCCAGTGGGTCAGCAGACGCGCACAGGGAGGGAATCCCGTCCCCTGCAACATGCCGTTTATCACCCACATGATCCCCATGAAGAGGATCATCGTATTGGTGAACTGCGAACCGTCGTGCTGCCCCGTGATCCAGTAGGAGACATCCTCGCCGAATCCGAAGGCGAAGTTGGCCAGCGCACAGAGCGCGAGCCCGATGGCCATGTACCAGCGGGCGTTCATGCGGTCGGCCAGGATACCGTTCACGAAACGCGAAAGCCCGTAGACCACACCGTTCAGGGTCAGGAAAATACCCAGGCTGGTTTTCGAGATCCCCAGGTCGGCCTCCAGGCCGGGCATCGCCAGCGAGAAGTTTTTACGCACGAAGTAAAAGAGCGCATAACCCACCATCGTGGCGATGATGGTACGCGTCTGCCAATACTTGAAGCGTTTGGTTTGTTCAGGAGTCATTTCGGAATGAAAGTTTAGTAGTTTCAGTTTGCAAATATACTACTTTATTTCCCAAATTCCGCCTTTCCCGAAAAGTTTATCGAGCCATTGTTCCATCCAACCGCAACGGAAAGCGACGTCGATGACCGTGAAACGACTGCGCATGTAAGGTATTTTTTCGAAACTTGCCCGGAACCTGGCACGTGAGACGCCGATCTGCTCGGGTTCGTAGGGCGCACCGACCAGCTCGAGGCGGCGGCGGACTTCCCCGAACGGGATGATCTGCCGGCGGATACGCACGCTCAGCTCGGGCCATGCTTTCTTCAGGCGCTGCAACTGCCTGCACAACCCCTCCTTATCGACGTATTTACCCTTGGTCTCCACCAACCCGCGGGCCACGAATTCGGGGTCGTTATCGAAGATCCGGCGAATGTCCGCCTCGGTCTCCTCCCATGATTTCCAGGCTGCGACGCACTTTTCGACGTCGAGTTCCCCGACCGGAGCTTCGAGCAGCATTTCGAGGAATGCCGTCGACGCAAGCGTACCTATGCCCACCTTGAACCCGTGCGAAACGGATGCCCCGTTGTATTTGAGGTGTTCCATGTCCCACAGGTGGCTGAACTGGTGTTCGGCTCCCGACGCGGGTCGGCTCGACTGGGTTGCCTGCATCGCAAAACCGCTCAGCAGCAACCCTTCGGCCAGCTGTTCCACTTTGACGACATTCCCCGCATGTACGCCCGCCGGGTCGCAGAGCGCCTCTTTCAGGCCGTCCTGCACCACCGAGAATGCGAAGTCGTCCATCAACTCCGACCCCACGGCGTCGGCCAGCATCCAGTCGGCACCGGCCGGGATCTTGGCAATCAGGTCGGCATAGCCCGAGGCGGAGAGCTTCGCAGGCGCAGCCGCAGCGATGTTCGGGTCGAGCACCATCCCCAGCGGCGCCGGGCAATCGAAAGTCTGCTTGTTGCCGTCCTTGGTGATCGAAGCCCCGTAGGCCGTATAACCGTCCATCGAAGCGGCCGTACCCACGACCATGTAACGGCGTCCGTTATGGCTGGAACAGAGTTTCGTCAGGTCGTTGATCACCCCCGAACCGACGGCTACGGGCACGGCATCGGTCTCGGCAAGCACGGTATCCAGCTCCCCGACATACGCCCATTCGGCATAGAGCTTCGGGTCGGTAAAGACATATGGTTCATCCTGCGCGACACCCGCTCCGGCCAGTATCTTATGCACGTCATCGCCGGCCACGCGCCATGTATTGGCATCGGCCACAACAAGCGCCCGCTTATCCGGGAAAAGTTTTCTGAACATTTCCGCAACCTGCGGAAGGGTATCGGTTCCGATCACCAACGCCTTGGTGTCGGTCGTGCGCGACAGGGCACTTTCTACTTTATTCATAGTACGAAATTAATTTATTACCATCCGGAAAAGGGGATAAGCCATCCTAAAGCAAAATAAAGACGCAAGAATTTTCCCTTTCATGCCTCAAAGTTAACATATTTTACTTTATTATGCAATATAAGAAAACAAAATACCAACAAATAGCTATCTTTTTCTTTTCTTTTTAATCTCCAATGTCGATAAAAACCAGGGACTGCAGACACCCGCAGCCCCCGGTTCACCATATCCACCAAAACTAATTAACCTTCTTAACTTTCAGATTATCCAGCCACATACGATGGTTTTCACCATCTTTATCAAGAGCCGAATAGATTTTAATGCGCGTATCGGCCGTAACACCGGTGATCTTCACTTTGTGATTCGTATAGCGATACGTATCCTTCAGCCCCTCCTCGATCATTTTATCCACAAGCACGTTACGTAAAGTCACCGTGGCACCGCCGTCGCTGATAACGGCATCGGCCGAGGTCTCGCCCGTTACGCTCACGATCGTCGCTCCGGTCACCGTCACCCCGAAATACTCCATAATGTCGGTGTTCGAGGGTGCCATCATATCCCCCTTCGTACTAGGCTCGTAATAGGGACACGCATCGAATTCCAGCTCGATCTCCGTAGCGCCGGACAACGAGGACAGTTTCGGCAAAGTCAGCCATGCGGGCTTCTTGCCGCCACCGAATTTCATATATCCGGCGGCAAGCCCGATATTGGAACTGTTGGCCATCCAATCCGCACGATCCCACTCGGGCAGGTATGCACTGAAATAAGAGTCATTATCCTTCACGCCCTGGCAATATATGGAGTTCGCATCGCCCGTCGTAATCAATATCTTATCCGGATCGGAAAAATCGGTCGTGCTGCCCAGGCTGAAGCCGTAGGCACCATAGAAGGGCTGACCGCCTCCGGGAAGATTCTCGAAGTCCTTATACAGGAGGTATCCGGACTTGTCGGGAGCCGCGTCGGTCGTAACGGAAGCCGAAGCCCACTCGGAATCGAGAAGCGCCTCCTTATTCGCCGTCGACTTGCGGCGGAGCTCCAGTGTATAGGTCGCCCCGGGCGTCAGCCCACCCCACACGAGCCGGTAATATTTATACTTCGTAAAATTGAATTTCGAGAAGTTCTCGATCGACCGGATCACATTCCCGCCGGCATCCTTCACCCGGAAATCATAGGTATCGGTCGACCCTACGGGCTGCTGCTCCAACGCTGCGGCGGACAGCTCCCACTCCAGCACGGCAAGGCCGTGTGTCTTCGCGTAAATCCGCGCAGAGGGAGCAATCATAGGCACAGGATCGGTGGTCACGAACTGAACCGCCACCACGTCCGAATCGAATTCATTCGCCACGGAGCCGTCGCCGACAAGCGCCTGAACCAAAACCGCATAATCCGTACCGGCCTTGAGCCCGGCAGCCGTATAGCTGGTGGCGCCAACGATCGTCGAGGCAACCTCCTGCCCATCGGACGTCGTTTTGACCACGACCCGGTAATTGGCGGCGCCGCTCACTTCGGCCCAGCTGATCTTGGCCCCCGAGGAGGTCACGTCGGCAGCCGCCAATTCTGTTGGCGTCGCTAATTTTTCAGCCGCAAAGCCCAAAGTCCCCACGACCTTCTGCGTCGGGTCGGAATTGAATTCCGCATTCCCGGCGTAAAGCGCCCTGACGGTAAAGATATAAAGGCCGGGTTCCAGATCGGCGAACTCGCAGTTCGAATCCTCCGTCTCGACGGTTTTCCTGAAGTCGGGACGCGTTTGCTGCGCCACGGAAGCTTCATAGGAGGTCGCCCCCTTCACGCCTTCCCACGCAAATGCGACGGAAGTCTTGGCGGGCGTATAGGTAATCTTTTCAAGCTCGGGGGCCGGCAGTTTCTCGGTCACCTCCGTCTTGTCGGCAGCCATAACGACGATATTGTCGATATTGATACGGTACCCCTTTTCGTTATAGGTCTGCGCCTCGATCTTGATGCGCGTCTTGTTGGTAGCGTCCTGAACGGTAAAGGTCAGCGTCTTCCATTTGCGGCCGGCAGCCGAAGTCTGTGCCGGGAGCACGGTATTGTTCACTTCGCCGTTGGTTACGACTCCGGCACCCTCGGCAGAAACGATGTAGGTACCCGTTTCGTTATCGAAACGCAGGAAGTCGATCGAAACCGACACGGTCTCGGGTGCCGCCGAAAGGCTTTCGAGCTCCGGCGTCATGATCCAGCCGCCATTGGCCGTAACCCCCAGCTTCACATAACCCGGGTGCTCATATACACGCAAGCCCGACCACTTTTCAACGCCGCGGTTGATGCGGTAGGTCTCGCCCATCGTGTTGAAAACGTCGCTCGTACCGTCGGATCCCGCCGAAATCACATCGGGTTCCGCAGGCTCCGTGCCATCGAACTCCTTGCCGGCGCCGTCCTTTCCGTTCGGGCCGGGGCCCTTCTTGTTGTTCGGGTAATCGCCGCCCCATTTGAACAGGTCGAAGCCCATGCCGAACACTTCGTTCGACGAACTTACGTTCCCCGAAACATCGCCCTGGAATTTCACGACCCCGTCGAGTTTGAAAGTCACATGGCACACCACCTCACCCAGCGTCACGGGCACACCGGTGATAGGCACCGAAATCGTACCGCTACCTTCGTGCTCGATCACAGACTGATAGGGGCTGCTGATGCCGAGCCCCTCGGCGGCAAGGCCGTCGAGCGTGGCTTCGATTTCCACCATCTCTTCGCCGAAAGCCTTGTCATAGGCGATTTCGAGCATTGCGGCGGATTCCGTATTGGACTTGAGCGTCCCCGAAATCACGGGGTCGTTCACCGAGAAATGACCGTCGGCCTGTGCGACCTCGATCTTGATCTCCTCACCGTTGGCCGGTTTCAGATAAATGTATCCCGTACGTTTGTCGCCGGGATTACGCTCGGCCGTAACGGTCACCCACTGGTAATCGCGTCCGTTACCGACACCATTGTCCGGAGAGACGGAGAACCAGTTGTTCACCGGAGCCCCGCTTCCGTCCGTACACTCGACACGCGCCGACCACGAACCGGCATAGCGTACCGAGATCTGGGTCGTGGCGCCTGAATTGTACGTCAGCTCGACGGCATCGGTATCCCGTTTGAGCGGAGCCACATCCGGATCGTCGGAGCAAGCCGCCAGACAGAGGGCCGACACGAAGAGCATCGTCTTTATCCAATTTTTCATAAGTTTCATAACATTTTGATTAGAGTAATAACTATTACCGAAAATAGCAAAGCGGATACGCCTCGGGGCGCGTCCTTACTCTCAAGAGATATGTCGGAACAACTTGCAGGACAAACATAAGCACATTTTTTCTTTTTTGCAAATTTTCGCACCTTAAAAACACTATTGCAACACAAATTGTTTCCTTTAGTGATTATTTAAATAGTTTTTAACACGCATGAAACATCAATAAACGAGCTTTGCCACACAAAAGACAATAATAAGGCAACACGAATCAAGACTAACAAAATACAAACACTAATAATTGATTTTAAGGTATTTACAATATATAAATATAAAAACACCCCAAACCTACATAATTTTTACTATTCTTTTTGCAAAGTTTTCAAACCAAATAGTTGCATGAAAGAAAATAAAAACATATATTTGAAAGCAAAATTAGAAGAACCTTATTTATTAAATAATTAAAACACACAAACCTGACACACGCGAAAACCTAACTACTTTTTTTCACACTCTCCAGCAGAAGTTATATCGGGAATGACTTGCAACCAGCCGAAATCCCCGGAAAAACCCGGCCTTATATAATAATAGGTATGGGATCCGGCAACGAACCGATTGATAACTTAAACTGATGTAAAATGAAACAATGTTACACGCTGACCGGACTTGACGTACTGGGCAAAATACGCTCGTACATCAGGCTCCTGACGGTTATTCTTTTATATGTGACATTTGCGCTCCCGGCCTCGGCACAAGGGGGGGGGAAGGCCGTCTCGGGTATCGTTAAAGACGACACGGGAAATCCACTCATAGGTGTCACCGTCACCGTCCCCGGTACCACGAAAGGCACGACTACCGATGCCAACGGTACATACACGATCAATGCTGACAATTCAGAGAGCCTGAATTTCAGCTATGTGGGCTACAAACCCCAGACAATCCACGTCAACAACCAATCCACCATCGACGTCACCATGAGCGAAGACAACACCAGCCTCGAAGAGGTCGTCGTCGTCGGCTACGGCGTACAGAAGCGCCGCGACATCGTAGGCGCCGTCGAAACCCTTTCGACAAAGGGGCTCGAAGAGCGCATGGGTTCGTCGATGAGCATTTCGCGCTCGTTGCAGGGCGCCATCCCCGGCCTTACGATGACCTTTTCCGACGGTAAGCCCAACCGCGGCGCGACGGTGCGCATCCGCGGCGCGGAGAACTCGATCGGTTCAGGCGGTTCGGCCCTGGTGATGGTCGACGGCGTCGAAACCGACATGTCGACCGTGAACCCGGACGACATCGAGTCGATCACGGTGCTCAAGGACGCCTCTTCGACCGCCGTATACGGCGCCCGCGGCACCTTCGGCGTGATCCTCCTTACCACCAAAAAGCCTCAGAAAGGCAGCGCCAAGGTGACTTACAACGGCACCTTTACCTTCTACAAGCGCGCCACCAAACCCGAGATGGTCACCAACGGCTACGATTATACCACCTCGTTCCTGGAATCCTACGTCAACGCATTCGGCAAGGATCCCTCGAACATCAACAACGTATTCAAATTCTCGCGCACCTGGTACAACGAACTGGCACGCCGCAACAGCGACCCCTCGTATGAGAAATGGCGCGTCAACAACCGCAACGTCTACGAATACTTCGGCAACACCAACTGGTACGACGTATTCTACAAGGACTATACGACCGGACACCAGCACAACATCAGCGTGACAGGCGGCGGTGACGTGGCATCGTACTACGTCTCGGGCCGTATGTTCGAGCAGGACGGCATCTACAACGCCGGCGACGAGAAATACCAGCAGTTCAACGTCAAAGCCAAAGGCATCGTCAACGTAAAGCCGTGGCTGCGCGTGGAGAACACCACCGACTTCATGTACCGCTATTCGCACCAGCCGACGAGCCACACGGGCATCTCCACAACGCCGATGACGGTATCGCGCATGCTCAACCACCAGGCTTACCCCGTAGCCCTGGTCACCAATCCCGACGGCACGTGGACGGAAGCGGCCGTATACACGGGCTGGGCAGGCTTCGTCGAGGGCAACTCGTGGCGTAAAGACCGCAAGTTCGACATGAACAACCGCACGGCGGTCACGATCGACCTGTTGAAGGACGTGCTGGTCGCCGCCGCCGACGTGAGCTTCTATTTCAACCAGACCGACCGCCGGCAGGCCGTGAACAGCTACACCTACTACACGGGGCCCGACAGTTCGGGCGAACGCCCCTCGGGCTCGCTCTACGAAGAGCGCTCCTACAACCGCCAGAAAGTCGCTTCGAGCGCCACGCTGACCTACACGCCCCGCCTGGGCGACAACCACTCGCTGAGTATCATGGGCGGTTGGAACATCGAAGATTATACCTACAAGAGCAACCTGATGAGCCGCGAAGGCATCATCATCCCCGGCAAGCCCAATTTCAGCCTGCTGGAAGGCGAAGCGATGACCCTGAAGGACAACGGCAGCTACGACTGGGGACTGGTCGGCGCATTCTACCGCGTAAGCTACTCGTACAAAGGGAAATACCTATTGGAAGCCAGCGGCCGTTACGACGGCAACTCCAAGTTCCCGTCCAACCAGCGTTGGGGATTCTTCCCCTCGGGTTCGGTGGGATGGCGCATCTCGGAAGAGAACTTCATGAAAAACGCCAACTGGCTCGACAACCTGAAGATCCGCGCATCGGTCGGTTCGGCGGGCAACGGCCTCATCAGCGATGCCTACGCCTACCTCTCCACGATGTCGATCGCACAGTCGAGCCTGCTGAACAACGGTTCGGTGTTCAACTACACGCAGGCACCCTCCCCGATTCCCAAGAGCCTGACATGGGAAAAGGCCACGACCTATGACCTCGGCCTGGATTTCGAGGCATTCAACGGCCGCCTGAACTTCTCGGCCGACATCTACCGCAAGAAGACAACCGACATGTATGTGGTGGGCGAAGAGCTGCCTGCCGTATTCGGCAACAGCGCCCCCAAGGGTAACTACGCCGACATGCGCACCGACGGGTGGGAGGCCAGCCTGTCGTGGCGCGACAGCCACAAGGTTGCGGGCAAGACCCTGAGCTACAATATTAAAGTCGCCGTATGGGACAACACCAGCAAGATCACCCGCTATACGGCCAAAACTGGCACGCTCCCGACCAACTACTCGATCAACTATTACGAGGGGATGACCCTCGGCGAAATGTGGGGCTACAAGTGCGACGGGCTGTTCCAGAGCGACGAAGAGGCGCAGACATGGGCCAACTATTCGAAGTTCACCAACCGTTCGGCGACCTGGCAGGCCGGCGACCCGCGCTACCTCGACCTGAACGGCGACGGATACGTCAACAACGGCAACAACACGATCTACGACCACGGCGACCTGGTGAAGATCGGCAACACCACGCCCCGCTACAGTTACAGCATCCAGGGCGGCGTGCGCTGGAACGGCATCGGCATCAGCATGATGTGGCAGGGCGTCGGCAAACGCGACTGGTATCCGGCCAAGGAGTCGGGTTATTTCTGGGGACAGTACGGCCGCCCGTACAGCATGGCACTCCCGTGGCATAACAGCGACCGCTGGTCACCGACCAACCGCGGCGCCTACTGGCCGCGCCTGGTCGGCTATTCGGCCAGCGACTCGGGCCTGATCCTCGCGCAGCCCAACACGCGCTACGTGCAGGACGCTTCGTACATCCGCCTGAAGAACCTCACCATCGACTACAACTTCCCCAAGGAGCTGGTCAACAAGATCGGCCTCCAGGCACTCAAGATCTATGTGTCGGGCGAGAACCTCCTGACCTTCTCACCGCTCAAGAAGTACGCGAAGAACTACGACCCGGAAGGTATCTACGCCGGCGATGCGGACTACGGAACCAACAAGTTCGGTAGCGACAACTTCGGCGACGGCGACGGTTATCCCGTCATGAAATCGTACACGATCGGTTTGAGCATAACTTTCTAAATTACGGACGACAATGAAAAAGATAACATACATTCTGCTTTCGGCCTGTTTCCTGCTCACGTCCTGCGAGGATTTCCTTAACAGGGATCCCGACGCCAAGGTCGGATCCGGGGATTATTTCACGGACGAAGGCTCTCTGCTGACCTATATCAACGGGTTCATCCAGAAATACACCCCCAGCGCAGCAGACCTGGGTTACGGCGACGGATACTCGGACATCATGGCTACCGAAAAGTCGTTCACGTTCCTGACCAACGCTTCGTGGACACCCGACCTGCAGAGCGGCTGGTCGATCAGTAACTGGACGCCGATCTACAACATCAACTATTTCCTGGTGCACATGCGCGAGGCGAAGGGGCTCTCCGAAGCTACCTACAACCACTACGAAGGCACAGCCCGTTTCTGGCGCGCATGGCAGTATTTCGAGAAGGTCAAGACCTTCGGTGCCGTACCCTGGTACGACGAACCGATCGACCCCGAAGACATGGTGGCGCTCTACAAACCGCGCGACAGCCGCGAATACGTCATGGAGCGCGTGCTCGAAGACCTGAACTTCGCCTGCGAGCACTGCTACACGTCGTCGGACTGGATCAACTGCGCCCGCATCAACCGGTACATCGCCCTGGCTTACAAGGCCCGCGTGTGCCTGTTCGAAGGTACCTACCGCAAATACCATTCGGTAGCCCCGTCGACGGGCAAGGCATGGGAAGACAAGCAGGCTTCGGCGAAATTCCTGCGCGAATGCGCCGAGGCCTGCGAGGAACTGATGGCAGCCGGCGTATACAGCATCGTGAACAACCCTGCCAAGGTCAAGACCCAGTACCGGGAGCTCTTCACACAGGAGGCCGTCAACACGACCGAAGTGATCTGGGCTCGCCAGATGAGCGTCGGCATGACCACGTTCCACGACCTTACGTGGCGTTACACGTCGGGCAGCTACGGACAGCGCTGGTCGCTCGACCAGGATTTCGTGAAGACCTACCTCAACCTGGACGGCTCGCGCCACACGGCCACCGGCGAGGAGTTCACGACCGAAGTCGAAAACCGCGACTACCGGCTCTCGCAGAGCATCATCACGCCGGGCTACACGAAGCTGGTGGGCGGCATCTCGACCGCAACACCCCCCGATTTCACGGTGACGCTGACCGGCTACCAGGTCATCAAGTTCAACATCGACGACAAGGCATACGAGTCGGCATCGGTTTCCTACAACTCGCTGCCCATCATGCGTTACGCCGAGGTGCTGCTCAACTACGCCGAGGCGAAGGCCGAACTGGGCGAATTCAGCGACGACATCTGGAACAAGACCATCAAGCCGCTGCGTGAGCGCGCAGGCGTCGACGGCAAGCGCCCGACGTCGGCAGACCCCTATCTGCAACAGTACTACGGGCTGAGCGACAGCGACCTGCTCGAAATCCGCCGCGAGCGTGCCATCGAGTTGCTGCTGGAAGGGTTCCGTTACGACGACCTGATGCGCTGGCATGCGGGCGAACTGCTGAACAAGCAGTGGTACGGCATCTACATCCCGGCCATGGACACTTCCTACGACCTCAACGGCGACGGCATCAACGACGTCTGCGTGACTTCGGGCGAAGCCGGCAACGAACCCGGTGTAACGTACATCATACTCGACAACAGCAAATACTCGCTGGAGAACGGCACGACCGGACGCCTGCTCTATACCGTGGGCCGCAACTTCGAGGAAAAGCGCTACCTGCGCCCCATCCCCAAGACGGCACTGAACATCAACCCCGACCTGGGACAAAACTATTACTGGAGATAAACAGGGAGGAAACGTGCCCCGGAGCGATATTTTCCCGGGGCGCGCATCCCGACACAAACCTTAATTCAGCATACAATGAAACGATACATATTTATCATCGCCGCGCTCACTGCCCTGATCTTTTCCGGGTGTTCGAATGACGACGACCGCCCGGTAAAGACCCCCATAGATCCGCTGACCGACATCTACGGCGTGGTGACCGACAACCAGGGGAACCGACTTCAGGGAATCGTCGTAAGCGACGGATACACCTGCACAGCCACCGACGAGAACGGCGTATACCAGCTTACGGCCGGGGAATTCTCCTATCATGTGTACCTTTCGATCCCCGCGGCATACGAGGTACCCGTGTCCGAAGGGCTGCCCTGCTTCTGGCAGAAACTGACCGAAGGGCGCAAGCGCTACGACTTCACGCTGACCCCGCTGGCCGGAGGTGCCGAAAACGAGTTCAACCTCTTCTGCGTGGCCGACCCCCAGTGCCAGAACACGACCAACATCGCACGTTTCAACAACGAGACGGTGCCCGACATCGCCGCACAGGTCGCAGCCTCGGCGCTGCCCTCGTACGGCATCACGCTGGGCGACATAGGGTGGAACACCGAGAATACGGACTACACGAACGACGTATTCCCGCTGATGAAAAAGGCCATGCAGACGGACAAGGTCGGGCTGCCGCTCTTCCAGGTGATGGGCAACCACGATAACAAGGTGATCGCCGTCAGCAAGGATAACTACACCGTCGCACACGACATCGCCGCACAGCGGAATTTCGAATACATCTTCGGCCCCGTGAACTATTCGTTCGACCGCGGCAACGTGCACATCATCGCCATGGACAACATCATTTTCCCGAGCCACAAGGATTATTCGCTCGGATTCCGCGACGACCAGGTCGAATGGCTCCGACAGGATCTGAGTTATGTTTCGAAAGACAAAATGGTGATCCTCTGCGTACACATTCCCATGCGCGCCAGCGGCAACCAGAACGTACAAGCGGTATTCGAACTGCTCAAGCCGTTCGCCGAGGTGCACGTCATGTCGGGGCACACGCACTACGCCGAGAACAACGTCTACGACAGCCACTACGAACACGTGCATGGCGCGGCCTGCGGCGCATGGTGGAACTCCACGATCAACGTCGACGGCACGCCCAACGGCTACGCCATCTACAACATCAAGGGCGCCACGATTACCGACTGGGTATACAAGGGCACGGGGCTCGATGCCCAGCAGCAGATACGGCTCTACCGCGCCAACGACATCTTCATGCGTGATTACTCGAAAAACTACCAGTTCTATTACAAGGGCGACGACCAGATCGTAGCCAATGTCTGGAACGCCGACAAGGACTGGAAAATCGAAGTATACGAGAATGGCATAAAAACAGGGGAAATGACGCATTTCGACTACACAGGCAATGAAAAGGACAAGTCCTGGGATGCCTGGGCACTGGGTTACCACATCGGCGTAGTAGGCAAGGCCGAACTGGACAGCAATAAGAAACCCACGAGCTACTACCAGCGCAACGTCCGCCACCTGTACTACTACACGCTTCAGTCACCGACAGCGTCGGTCGAAGTGCGTGCCACAGATCGGTTCGGCACGACCTTCACGCAAACGAAATTCACCACGGGCCTTGCCGAGGATTTCCCGGTCGGCGAGTAGGTTATTACGGAAAAATTCGTAACTTTGTGAATTGCGATTCAAAAGCAAAAACAAAATGAAACGACTGATCTCGATACTCGTCGCCCTATCGGCCTGGGGCATTGCCATCGGACAGCCCTCGGTACGCATTGCCCACGGGCCCTACCTGCAACAGGTCACCGACGACGGTTTCACCGTCGTGTGGACGACGACCATCAATGCCGCATCGTGGGTCGAAGTCGCTCCTGACGACGGATCGCATTTCTACGCCGCCGAGCGGCCGAAATATTACGATTCGCACATCGGCAAACGCCGCATAGGCCGCCTGCACCGCGTACGCGTGGAGGGGCTGGCTCCGGGGACGACCTACCGTTACCGCATCATGCAGCAGGGCGTGCTCTGCGACGAAGGCAACAAGCGGGTAGTCCTGGGCGAAGGTTACGGGAGCGACATCCTCAAACACAAGCCCTATACGGCCACTACGCTCGACGAAAAGAAGGATCAAACCGAATTCTGGGTTGTGAACGACATTCACGCCCAGGATTCGATCTTCCGGTTGCTGCTGGAAGGTGCCGAAAAGGCCAAACCCGATTTCGTCTGCTTCAACGGCGACATGCTCACTTCGATGGAGTCGGAGAAGCAGCTTTTCGAGGGGTATCTCAATTCGGCCGCCGAATTGCTGACGCCCGCGGGAATCCCGATCTTCGCCACGCGCGGCAACCACGAGAACCGCGGCTCTTTCTCCCCGAGTTTCCTCGACTACTTCCCGACCTCCACGGGCGAGGTATACTACACGTTCCGGCAGGGGCCGGCCTATTTCGTCGTGCTGGACTGCGGCGAGGACAAACCCGACAGCGACATCCGCTATTACGGGTTGTCGACCACCGACGCCTACCGCGAACAGGAAGCCCGCTGGCTGAAGGGCGTGGTCGAAAGCGAGGAATACCGCGCGGCACCCCTGCACATCGTCGTGCTGCACATGATCCCGGGCGGGAAAAGCAGCTGGCACGGCGAACAGGAGATCCGCAGATTGTTCGTACCGATCCTCAACGAAGCTTCGGTCGACATCATGCTATGCGGGCACTACCACCGCTACCAGTGGATAGACGACGGGAGCCGGGGCACGAACTTCCCGATCCTCGTAAATTCGAACCGGGACAAGCTCGTGGTGAAGGCCGACCGCAGGGGAATCGACATCGACGTCGTGAACACGGGCGGCGAGGTCATCAAACGCCACCGGATCGACAAGTAACCGCCTGAAAGGAAACAGAACAGGGACAAAGGCGCTTCCGGGCGCCTTTGCTCTTGGAACAAACCGCAGAGAACCAATAAAACACACTATGAAAACATCCAGACTACTGACCGCCTTCGCCACCGCCGCCCTGCTGCTCGGATGCGCCCCGGGCGGGCAAAAGGCCGAAGGGCCCTACTACATCGACATCAAAGACCGCGCACAGCTGCACGAGTGGTTCCGCTATTCGCCCGAGCGGCCGGTCGTCATCAGCGGCCACCGCGGCGGCATGGTGACGGGATTCCCCGAAAACTGCATCGAGTCGTTCGAAAAGACGCTCACGATGATGCCCTCGTTCTTCGAGATCGACCCGCGCATGACCAAAGACAGCGTGATCGTGCTGATGCACGACGCCACGATCGACCGTACCACGACCGGCACGGGCAAGGTTTCGGACTACACCTACGCGGAGTTGCAGCAGTTCTTCCTCAAGGATCGCGAAGGTAACGTCACGACCTACAAGATCCCCACCCTCGAGGAGTGCATCGCCTGGAGCCAGGGCAAGACGATCCTCAACCTCGACATCAAGGACGTCCCGCTCGAAGTGATGTCGCAATTCATCAACCGCCTGGCACCGGCCAACGTGATGTATACCGTGCGCAACGCCAAACAGGCGCGCACGTATCTCGACCGCGACCCGCAGGCGATGTTCTCGTGCTGGTGCAAGAACATGAAGGAGTTCAACGAGTATGTCGGGGAGCGGATTCCCTGGTCGCAGGTGATGGCCTACGTCGGCACGATGATGCTGCCCGACCAGCAGGAGCTTTACGACAACCTGCACCGCAACGGAGTGATGTGCATGATCTCGCTCGCCCCGACGCACGACCGCAGGGCCACCGACGCGCAGAAAATACAGGGCTACGAGCTCGAAATCCCGACGGGTTGCGACGTCATCGAAACCGACTACCCCTACTTATTCCAGAACCTCGATCTCAACCGCAAGTAAACAAATGGCTGCATTCGAAAAATACCGCTCGGTCTACACGCACGACGAGCTGATGGAACGCCTGCGCCGCATCCGGCACGTGGCACTCGACATGGACGGCACGATCTACATGGGCATGTCGCTCTTTCCCT
>NZ_FR893449.1:105708-115024 GCF_000435435.1 Alistipes sp. CAG:29
ACACCAAGCCGTTCCTCGCGGGGCTCAAGGAGATGGGCATCGGCTATTCGTTCCTGACCAACAATCCGTCGAAGTCGATCGCCGACTACCTGCACAAGCTCGACGTGCTGGGCATACACGCCACACGCGAGGAAATGTACACCACCGCCCTTGCGACGATCGACTACATCCGCGAGCACTACCCTGCGGCCAAACGGCTTTTCCTGCTCGGCACGCCGAGCATGATCTCGGAATTCGAGGCAGCAGGTTTCGAATCGGCCGCGGATTCGGCGGACGACGTGCCGGACGTGGTGGTCGCGGCGTTCGACATGACGCTGCAGTATGACCGCCTGTGCCGCGCCGCATGGTGGGTGTCGCAGGGCGTGCCCTACATCGCTACCAACCCCGACCGGGTATGCCCCACCGACCAGCCGACGGTACTGGTCGACTGCGGTTCCATTTGCGCTTGCATCGAACATGCCACGGGACGGCGGCCCGACATCACGCTCGGCAAACCCGATCCCAACATGCTCTCGGGCATACTCTCGCGCCACGGCCTGCAACCCGACCAGATCGCGATGGTCGGCGACCGCATCTACACCGACGTGGCGATGGCGCACAATGCCAAGGCCATGGGCGTGCTGGTGCTCTCGGGCGAAACGACGCTCGACGTGGCGGACAAGGCCGACCCGCAGCCGCACATCACGGCCGACAGCATCGAAGTGCTGGGCGCGCTGATCCGCGAAGCGCACAGCAAATAACCGGACGCGGCATGCCGTCCGCCAGACCGGCAGCACCGCACCGCCGCACCGGCATATCAGCGCTGGGGCGCACAAATGCCTGTCGGAAACAGCACTCCGAATAGGCGGAGGTTATACTCCTATCAGAAAAACCGGGCTCCGAAAGAGCCCGGTTTTTTACGGTGTTCACCGGAAAAGCACTATCTTTGCAGAAGATAAACCGCACCCGGACAATTGGGAGTTTGCGCTCTTCCCGCCCGTTTGCACCATCATCGCGGCGATAGAGCCAGATAAACGAACGGTAAACCCTATGGAACACAATATCCTCATACCCCTGCTGCTGACGCTGGGCGCCGGACTGGCCACCGGCATCGGCAGCGCCATCGCTTTCTTTGCCCGCCGCACCAACAAGCGGCTGCTGTCGTTCTCGCTGGGCCTGTCGGGCGGCGTGATGATCTACGTATCGTTCGTCGAGCTGTTCCAGCAGGCGCACACCACCCTCTCGGACGAATGGGGCGCACAGACGGGGATCATCGTCACCGTCGCCAGCTTCTTCGCCGGGATACTGCTCATCGGCATCATCGACCGGCTCGTCCCCTCGTTCGAAAACCCCCACGAGGCACACATGGTCGAGGAGATGGACAAGCAGCCCCGCAACCCGAAACTCATGCGCATGGGCGTAATGACCGCACTGGCAATCGGCATACACAATTTTCCGGAAGGTATCGCCACGTTTACCTCGGCCGTGGACAACATGGCTCTGGGCGTTGCCATCGCCGCGGCGATCGCCATCCACAACATCCCCGAAGGCATTGCCGTCTCGATCCCGGTTTACTACGCCACGGGCGACCGCAAAAAAGCCTTCAAACTCTCGTTGTTGTCGGGGCTCGCGGAACCTGTCGGGGCGGTGTTAGCCTACCTTGTGCTGATGCCCTTCATGACGCCGACACTGATGGGCTGCATCCTCGCGGGCGTGGCGGGAATCATGGTATTCATTTCGATCGATGAACTGCTGCCAGCGGCCCGTGAATACGGCGAAGCGCACATCTCGATCTACGGCGTAGTGGCCGGCATGGCACTGATGGCCGTAAGTCTCATCATACTCGGATAAAACAATGGACATCCTGTTACTACTCGTCGGCCTGGGGCTGATCCTCGGCGGCGCAAATTTCCTGACGGACGGCTCTGCGGCGGTAGCCCAGCGTTTCCGCGTCCCGGAATTCATCATCGGCCTGACGATCGTCGCCGTCGGCACCTCGATGCCCGAACTGGTGGTCTCGGTGCTCTCGGCTGCGGCGGGCAACAGCGACGTGGCGATCGGCAACGTCGTCGGTTCGAACATCTTCAACGTCTTCGTAATCCTGGGAATCTGCGCGCTGATCCGGCCGCTCGTGCTTACGAAGGAGAACATCCGGCGCGATATCCCGTTCGGCATGGCCGCGTCGCTCGTGCTGCTGGCGGTCACTTCCGACCGCCTGGTATGCGCCGGGGCAACGGACAGGATCGGCCGCCCGGACGGCATCGTCATGCTTGCGCTCTACATCGGGCTGATGTGGTACATGATCCGCACAACCAAACGCCAGCGCAGCATGCCCGGTGCGGCAACCGGGATGACCGTTCCCGTATCCGGAGCTGCCCTGAAAAACGGGGCGCAACAAGCCGAAGGCACAAAGAAACCGATGGCGTTGTGGCTGGCGGGGGTGATGATCGCAGGAGGGCTCGCGGGACTGGTCTTCGGCGGCGAGATGTTCCTGAAAAGCGCCACGGCGATCGCCCGCACGCTCGGAATCAGCGAATCGGTCATCGCCACCACGCTCGTGGCGGGCGGCACGTCGCTGCCGGAACTGGCTTCGTCGGTGGTATCGCTGCTCAAAGGCAAGGCCGAAATGGCGCTCGGCAACGTCATCGGATCGAACATCGCCAACATCCTGCTGATCCTGGGCATCAGCGCCACGATCCACCCTCTGACGATGGGCGGGATCACGCTGACGGACATCCTCGTGGTCGTGCTCAGTTCGCTGCTGCTGTTCATGGCAGCCTTCACGTTCCGCAGCAAAAAGCTCGACCGGTGGGAAGGCGCTATCTTCCTGGCGATTTACATCGCTTATATCTGGTATTTGATCAGGTAGCGGTCGACCAGCCGAGGCAGGGCATAGCCGCCAAGCGCGGCGGTTTCCACGGACGGGAAAGCGGGTATGGCATCGCATTCGATGCGGTGGAAAACCGCATGCAAAAGCTGGTGCGAAAGCCGGTGCCCGGGCATCGTGACGCTGCGAAGCAGGTGCCACCTGCCGTTGCCGAGCAACTCGCGGAACGCCGCCGTTGCAGCCAGCTCCGCAAAATCCACAGCTTTGTCCGTTTCGATAAGCGGAAATTCATACAACCCCTGCCAGATATCGCCTCCGCCGCGACGGTGCAACAGCGTCTGCCCGCCGCATGTCACATGCAGGTAGTTAAACCAACGGTCGCGCACCTTCGCACGCCCCTGTTTTACGGGACGCACGTCCACCGTGCCGGCAGCCAGGGCGAGGCACCGCCCAGCCAGGGGGCAATCCCCGCACCGGGGCTGCGCAGGGGTACATTGCAGGGCCCCGAAATCCATGATCGCCTGGTTGTAAAGTCCCGGGCGGGAAGTATCCAGCTGCGACTGTGCCAACTCGGCGAACGTCCTCTTCCCGGCCGTCGTATCTATCGGGATGCCGATATCGAAAAGCCGTGCCAGCACCCGGTATACATTCCCGTCGAGCACCGCACACGGGGCGTCGTAAACGATCGAGCAGACGGCCGCCGCAGTATAGTCGCCCACGCCGGGCAGCGCGCGCACGCCTTCGTAGGTGACAGGGAATACCCCGCCAAACCGAGACATGACCTGCCTCGCGGCAGCATGGAGGTTACGGGCACGGCTGTAATAGCCCAACCCCTGCCACAGTTTGAGCACCTCGTCCTCGGGCGTAGTTGCCAGTGCGGCGATGTCGGGGAACCGCTCCGTAAAGCGCAGGTAGTACTCCAATCCCTGCGCCACGCGCGTCTGTTGCAGGATAACCTCCGAAAGCCATATCCGGTAAGGGTCACGCGTGCGACGCCAGGGCAAGTCACGGCCTTCGCGGGCGAACCAGGATAGCAGTATGTCGGAAACAGGCTCCATCTTTCGGATGCAAAAATAACATTTTTCCCGATTAGGAACTATATTTGAAGAGGTAAAGCCACTATCTAAAACGCAAGGTTATGGAAAGAAAAAAACACACGCTGGTCGACAATGCCGACGAAAAGCGCTATGAATTCGACCTGGGCGACGACATCGCCATCATCGAATACATCAAAACCCAGGGATTCATTATCCTGACACACACCGAAGTCCCTGAAAAATACGAAGGGCAGGGCATCGGCGCCGAGCTGGTGCACGACGTACTGGAGGATCTGCGCGCCAAGAAACTACAAATGATCCCCCAGTGCCCCTTCATCGCCCAATATATCCGCCGCCATCCCGAATGGGTGGACGTGGTACTGAAAGAAATACCGGCCAAATAAACAGGAAACCCGCCTCCCGGCGGGTTTCCTGTTACGGTATCATGGCATTCAAAAATCGTCCGTGCGGAACGGCACGACCGGTAAACCACGGATGTCGGCCAGGTTGCCGGGCATGAAGTCGCGGAACCCGTACCGCACGGCAACCGGACTGGCAACCTCTTTCGACGAGACGACCAGCAACAGCTCCCGCCTGTCGACCTCCACATCGGCCGGATGGAATACCCGGTCGGGGCCGCACACCTCGAACCCGCGGATATCCTCCATACGGCTGAACCCCTCTTCGGTATGGGACAAGGCAACGTAAGCCTTTCCGTCGCGGATCCCGATCGACCTGAACCGCGGGCTTTCGCAGGCGATGTCTGAAAAACCGTAGGTCTTGTTGAGTGCCATGTAGGCCAGCCGGTGCCCTACCTCCCGTTTATTCTTGGGGTGGATATTGGTTGCCTCGTAGGGTTCCACCAGGTCGTTCGTGCAAATCACGCCGCTGTTGGGGATGAGTTCCCGTGCTTCCCACTGCGCTTCGCGCAGATAGGGGCCGTTGCCGCTGCCATAGGCGAAGGGGGCGACCTCGACGTAATAGAACGGGATATCGCCCTGCTTCCAGAGCGAACGCCACAGCCCTACCATGTTGGAAAGGCGGACGGCATAGTCCTTATACTGGTTTACGTTCGATTCACCCTGATACCACAGGAAGCCACGGACGGTATACCCCGCCACCGGGTGCAGCATGGCATTGTACATCACCATCGGGCGCAGCCAGTCGGTCGTAGCCTCGATGCCTTTTTCCGTCAGGTCGATATCGGGATAGGTTTCCAGTATCTCGCGGTTCGTCCAACCCTCGACACGCGTCCCGCCCCACGTGCAGTCGACAATGCCGACAGGCATGTCCAGCACGTCGCTGAGCAGTTCGGCAAAGAAATAACCCGTGGCGGTGAAATCGGGCGCGGTCTCCACCGTACATGGCCTCCATTTCCCCGGAACCCGATCCTGGGGCGTATAGGCCGCCGTGAGGGGTATTTTCACGTAGCGGAGCCTGTCGCGCATACTCCCCGCACGGGCTATGATCTCGTTGGCCCCGGCGATGGGACAGTTATTGAACCCGCGGAGCGGCATCTCCATATTGCTCTGCCCGCCGGCGAACCAGACTTCGCCGATCAGTACGTTGTCGAGCACGACCCTATCGCCGCTTACGATCGTCACCTGCTGCGGCTCATAACTGCCGGCCGGGGTGTTCACCCGCGCAGACCAACGGCCGTCGGCATCGCTTCGCACGGTGCATTCGGCACCCCACGAGGTTTCGATCCGCACCGTGGCCCGGGGATCGGCCCAGCCCCAGAGGCGGCATTGGGCATTTTGCTGGAGCACCATGTCGCTGCCGATGATCTCGGGCAGTTCGACCTTGGCCGCGGCACCCCATGCGGCGGCAAGGCAAATAAGGGACAAAATGAGTTTCTTCATATCGGTGCGGTATCAATTTATTTCCCGCAAATTTACATTTTTTCCGGCAACCGGGAATACCCCGCGTGCATAAAAACAACCCGGCTGTTAATATAGGTATCGAATTTTTTCGAAAATTCCTGTCCGAAAATTTGGTTTATTTCACAAACTACTTTATATTTACAATAGATTTATAAACCAATTTATAAACCAAGAGAGTCATTTCACACCGCAAACCTATGGAACTTCTGGAAAACACCACCGACAAACGCCGCCTTTTCGGCCGCTGGTTCGCCCGCCGCATCACCACCTACGTCGCGGTATGCGCGTTCCTCACCTTCGTCAACTGGTACACCTCGCCCCACTACTGGTGGGTGGTATGGGTCATGGCCGGCTGGGGACTGAACCTGATCCTCTCGCTCGCATGGTACCTGACGGGCTGCGACGAGGACAAAGATTACCGTTAAACCCATAAAAATCCCGGTTATGAAAACCTTACACCTGTTACGGGCCGCCAGCCTCATGCTGGCCTCCACGGCCGTCTCGGCCAAGACGCTCGAAGTCACGGTATCGGACATTCGCAACGACAAGGGCAACATCCTCGTCATGGCCAAGGTCGCCGGGCAGGAACAGCCCGTCTACGGCATGGCAGCCGCAAGGGCCGGCAAAGTCGTCGTGACGCTCGAAGGCATCGAAGCCGATGCGGCCGAGCTTTCGCTTTTCCACGACGAAGACGGCGATTACAAAATGAAGATGGGGGAGCGCGGCCCTGCCGAAGGCTACGCCACCCGAAAATGCAAGCTGCCCGCCGAGCACAACACGGCTACGCTGAAGCTCTACTATCCTGCCACCGAAAACGAATAGGCGCATGTACCGCCCGCTGCTCACCGCACTGCTGCTCGCCGCGACGATCCCGGCCGCAGCTCAACATACCCTCCGGGGGCGCGTCCTGGAGGGCGAGAGCCCGGTCGGCTACGCCACGGCAGTCCTGCTGCGCGACGGACGCCAGGCAGCGGGTACGACGACCGACGACGCAGGGAGCTTCGTGCTCACGGCAGATACGGGCCATTACACGCTCGTACTGCGCCACGTCGCCTACCATCCCTTCGAACAGGAAGTATGCGTCGCCGCAGCGGATACCGACCTCGGTGATTTACCCTTTGCACCTCTCGGAATCAGCGAGGTGACGGTGACCGCCGAGACGGTGACGCGGCAGGCCGACCGGTTCGTGGTCAGCATCGGGAATACGCCCGCACTCGCGGGACAGGACGGCACCGAACTGCTGGCACGGGCGCCGGGCGTATGGCTGGGTGAGGACGGCATCTCGATCAACGGCGCCGGCGGTACGAAAGTCTACGTGGACGGCCGCGAGCTGAAAGGTTCGGCGGAGGAAAACACCTCCTACCTGCGCAGCCTGACCGCAGCCGACATCGCCCGCATCGAGGTCGTGCCGCTGACCGGCGCCGAGTTCGCCGCCGACAGCCGGGGCGGTGTGATCCTCATCACGCTCCGGCGGCGCCGCGACGGCGGCATGGACGGCAGCCTGCAATTCTCTACGATGCAAAGCAACCGGATAGCGGGTTATACCCCCTCGGGGCGGATCGGCATCCGCACAGGGCGCTGGACACTCACCGCATCAGGGTCGGGAAGCTTCACTCCGGTTGCCGAAAGCCGCTTCACGGAGACCCGCGAACAGGCCGGGCAACGGCTGCCCTTCGCCGGCAGGAGCGATTCGAAGAGCTGTACAAACTACGGGCGCGGGCATTTCTCCGCGGTATTCGACCCTACGCCGAAACACACCGCAGGTTTCGACATCGAATACACGGAACGCAGCACCCACATGCCGACACTATCGCGCACCACACTCGGACAAACCCAGAGCGACAGCCGCTACCGCCAGCACATGGGCGGGAATACCCTGACCGCAACCGCCAATTACATCTGGAAGATCGACACGCTGGGATCGCAGTTCAAACTGATCGCCGACTACACGCGTTACACCTCCCACGGCGACAACAGCTACCATACGACGACCTCCGCACCCGGAACCCTGCGCGACTCGCTCTACGAATCCTCCACGGGTTCCGTGTACGACATCCTGACGGCCGACGCCGGGCTTACGCGCAAACTGCCGCACGGCCTGACACTGCGCGCGGGGCTGCGCTACACCCGCAACGGCATGGCGGACAAAAGCCACTACGCAGCACAGACGCAGGGCACATGGCTGGCACTGCCCGAATACAGCTACGACCAGCACTACACCGAGCAGATCGGTGCGGCCTACGCCTCGCTGGAATACAGCGCCGGACGGTGGGAGCTTTCGGCCGGGCTGCGCGGCGAATACACCTCCGTCGCATCGCAGACGCTCGACCGCTCCTATTTCGGGTTGTTCCCAAACGTTTCGGTCAGCCGCGCGCTCAACGCCCTGCGCACATGGCTGCTCGTGGCGCAGTGGAGCCGCAACATCGAACGCCCGGCATTCCCGGCGCTGAACCCCGCACGGATCCGCATATCGGATTACAGCTGGCAGTCGGGCAACCCCTCGCTGCGGCCGACCTACATACACCGTTTCTCGCTCACGGCCGTATGGAAATACCGCTATACGCTCACCGTGGGAGGCAACCTGCACCACGACCTGATCCGCGAAATCGCACACAGGGACGAAACCGACCCGGACGCGGTGTATATCCGCCCCGAGAATCATTACACCGAAAACCACTGGTTCGTGGCGGCGAGCGTCCCGGCGAAAATCACCCGCTGGTGGAACCTCTCGGTCAATGCCGTCGGGGTGATGCAGCGCATCCGGCTCAACAGCACCGACAGCCCGGCCACGCACTACCTGATGTTCGCCGACGCCACCTGCTCGTTCACGCTGCCGGCCGGGTTCTTCGCCGAAGCCGCCTACCGTGCCCAAAGCCGCCTCTACTCGGGCAACAGCGAGGTCGGGCCGCGCCACACGCTCTCGGCGACCGTCAAAAAACAGCTCTTCGACAAACGCCTGACGCTTTTCTGCACCCTGTCGAACATCACCGGCTGCGACTGGGAGTTCGCCTCCCTGACCGACGGCATGCGGCGCACGATCGACACACGGCAAGCCTGGTCGGGGCGCTTGTGGAAAGTCGGCGCGGCCTGGAATTTCCGCACCGGCAAAAAATTCCGCGCCCGCACCGTCGAAAGTGCAGCGGAAACCCAGCGCAAGCGCCTCGTGAAAAGCACGGAACAATAAAAAATAATTCGTAACTTTATCCCCCGTAACCCACCGTCCGCCATGGAAGACAAAAACCTCGACGCAAACCAGCGCATCGAACTCATCCAGCAGATGATCCGCGGCACCCGCCGACGGCTCTCATTCGGCAGCAGCAACCTGTTCCTCCTGTGGGGATACCTACTGGCCGCGACCGCCATCGTGATCTTCGTCCTGCTGAAAACCACCGACTGCCGCGCCTGGCTATGGTTGTGGCTGCCAGCCGCGGCAACAGGGGGCGCCGTGACCTGGTGGCATAACAGGTTCCGCGCCCCGCAGGTCAAAAGCTACACCGACCGGCTGCTGGAACAGATATGGAGCTGCATAGCCTCACTGGTCGTCCTGTCGGCGATCCTGATTTGCGGGTACGACCCGTGGGCGGTCGACC
>NZ_FR893450.1:0-5243 GCF_000435435.1 Alistipes sp. CAG:29
GTTATGTCCAACTTTTGGGGTGCAGTTCATAGCCTTTTCCCCGCAATTTTCGTATATTTGCAGGCTATAAGCTGTGTCCATGCTCGAAAAACTTGCAAAACAGACTGCCGTCTACGGTATCAGTACCATTGCCGTAAGGTTCCTGAGCTATTTGCTCACGCCTTACTATACCCGTATTTTCGGGCAGGAGACCTATGGCGTCGTCACGGATATCTACGCCCTGATCCCGCTGGCACTCACGCTGCTGACGATGGGTATGGAGTCGAGCTATTTCCGTTTCTCGGCTAAAGCCGAAGAGGCGGGCGGCGACGTGAAGGCCGCCAAACGCAGGCTTTTTGCCACGACATGGGGCGTCACCTCGCTTGCCGCCGCCGTTTTCTTTGTCGTCGTCGCCTTCTTCCGCGACGGGATTTCGCACCTGATGGGCGAGGCCTATGTGGCACATCCCGAATACATCGTCTGGGTAGGGCTCATCATCCTGTTCGACGTCTGGTCGTGCCTCCCCTTCTCACGGCTGCGCGAGCAGGGGCGGGCGATGCTGTTCGTCGGACTCAAGGCGATGGGCGTCGTGCTCAATGTCGTCCTGGCCGTGGCATTCGGCCTCGCCGGGCTTTTTTCCACCGGGTTCGGCGTGGGGTGGGTCTTCGTCGCCAACCTTATCGCCAGTGCCGTGACGTGGCTGGTAATCCTCGCCACCGTCGACCGCACCGTGCCGAAGATCAACTGGGCTCTGCTGGCCGCTGTTTTCGCCTATTCGCTGCCGTTGCTCATCGGCGGGCTGGCGGGTACGGCCAACGAGTTCATCGACCGCCAGCTGATCAAATACCTCGTGCCCGAAGGGGCCATGGCAGAGCTGGGGGTTTACGGCGCTATCACCAAGATCGCCGTGGTGATGATGCTTTTCTACCAGATGTACCGCCTTGCTGCCGAGCCGTTCTTCCTTTCGAACTTCAAAAAGTCCGATTTTGTGCAGATGAACGCCGCGGCGCTGAAATACTATGTCATGGCTTCGATGCTGATCTTCCTCGGCATCGCCCTGTTCCGCGACCTGTTCGCGCTGATCGTGGGACGCGATTTCCGCGAAGGGATCTTCATCCTCCCGGTCGTGCTCGGGGCCAACGTGCTGACGGGCGTGTGGCTCAACCTCTCGTTCTGGTACAAACGCGAGGAAAAGACCTCGCTGGCAATCGTCGTCACGGGTGCCGGGCTCGTCGCCATGATGGCCTTCGGTTTCTGGTTTATCCCGCTGTGGGGATACTACGGGGCTGCCTGGGCCCGGCTGGCGAGCGAGTCGGCGATGGTGGGTGTGAGCTGGTGGCTCAACCGCCGGTTTTACCCGACGCCCTACGACTGGCGGCGCATCGGCGAGTATGTGGCCGTGGCGCTTGCGGTCTTTGCGGCCTGCGAAGCAGTAACGGCCTTCGACGGCAATAAATTGATAACCTATGCGTTTAATATAGTGCTGTTTGCGGCTTATGCCGTCTACCTCGTCCGCCGCGAGCGGATCGATGTCGGGGCGATGCTGAGAGCGGCGCTGAAACGGAAATAGACAATGCCGAGACACCTGTATATCCGAACCGTGCTTGCCGGGGCGAGTGTGAACCCGGTGGGGAAATGATATGGCGATGAAACGGAAGGTGAAAGAGAAGGCCGTGGTGCTGGCGATGAGTTTCGTGCTCTTCATGGGAGGTGTATTTGCGCTTTCGATGGATCGCGGCAACGGCCGTACGATCGTCCTGGTATTCGTTGTGCTGGCGCTGCTGGCTATCGCCGCCCGGCAGACGATACGGAGTTTGAAGAAGAAAAAGGAGTAGAAGATATGCGTTTTGCAGACATAACGGGACAGGAGGATCTGAAACGGCATCTGGTGCAGAGTGTCGATGCAGGGCGGGTGAGCCATGCCCAACTCTTCACAGGGCAGGCGGGTGCGGGTGCCCTCGCCCTTGCCGTGGCCTATGTGCAATACCTTTGCTGCCACCATCGCCATGACGGCGATTCGTGCGGCGAGTGTCCCGACTGCAGGCAGATCGCTGCGTTGGCGCACCCCGATCTGCACCTGGTTTTCCCGGTCAACAAGCAGGGGAAGAAATCCGGCGAGGTGATGCGCAGCGATGAATTCCTGCCGCTGTTCCGCGCGGTTTTCTCCGAAAACGGCGGCTATTTCTCGGCGCAGGACTGGTACGAACGCCTCGACCTGGGCAAGACGCTCAAAGGCATGATCGCAGCCCGTGAGGCCGACGAAATCATCCGCAAACTCTCGTTCAAGAGTTTTGAGGCCGACTATAAGACGATGCTGATCTGGCTCCCGGAAGCGATGAACGAGGAGGCGGCTAACAAGATCCTCAAGATCTTGGAGGAGCCTTGGGAAAAGACGCTTTTCCTGCTGGTTTCCGAGCAGCCCGACCGCCTGTTGCCGACGATCATTTCGCGTACACAGGAGGTCGCCGTGCCGCGCATCGCACCCGACGTCCTGGAACGTGTGGCCCGCGAGCGGGGGATCGCCGATCCGGTGAAAGCCCGTAACATGGCCCGTCTTGCAGGGGGCGACCTGCTGGAACTGAAACACCTCGTGGCCGGCGAGAGCGATGCCTTGCGGAAAGAGAATTTCGACCTCTTCTGCGGGCTTATGCGGCTAAGCTACAACGACAAGCATCTGGAACTCGTCGCCTGGGCCGAAGATGCCGCACAGCTTTCGCGCGAACAGCAGCGTGCTTTCCTGCGGGATGCCGCGCGCCTCTTGCGCGAGAGTTACATGCTCCATGCGGGCATCGGCGAAGTCTGCTACCTCTGGGGCGAGGAGCTGGCTTTCTGTACCAAATTCGCCCCTTTTATCGGATCGCAGAATATAGAACCGCTCATCGGCGAGATCGAAAGCGCTTTGGCGCAGATTTCGCAGAATGGCAATCCGACGATCGTATTCACCCATTTTGCCCTTGCGGTGAGCAAAATGATAAAACGACTCTGACTTATGGCACGTGTAGTACTTCTTACCGGCGGCAATACCGGCGACGTGAAACGGACGCTCCAGGCTGCGCAACAACTCATCAACGCCCGCGTGGGCGCCGTGCTGCGTTGTTCGCACCGTTACGAGAGCAAGCCGTGGGGCTTCGATGCCGAACAGCATTTCTCGAACCAGGCGCTAGAGGTATCCACCGACCTGCAACCGCTCGAGGTGCTTGAGGCCGTGCAGGCCATCGAGCAGGAACTGGGCCGCAACCGCGCGGCCGAAGCGGTCGAGAAAGCCCGTACGGGCGTGATCTACACCTCGCGGCCGATCGACATCGACATCCTCTTCTACGACGACGAGGTGATCGCAAGCGAGCGGCTCACCGTTCCCCACCCGCTCCTCTCCGAGCGGGAATTCGCCCTGGCCCCGCTGTGCGAAATCATGCGCCAGCGCCGCCACCCGGTCACGGGGCAGACCATGGAGGAGATGTACGAGGCCCTGCGCCCGAATGAAAATTAAAAAAGAGAGAACATTGAAAAGGGGACGAATAATAACGTTGTTCATGGCCGTCGTGCTGTTCGCGGGATGTTTCAAGGAGGTCTCGTACAGGACGGACTATGTGCTCAAGCCGCTTGTGCAGGAGAACTCGGGCGATGTCGCCCAATTGCTTCCCGAGGGGAAGGCGCAGGCTTTTGCCCATGCTGCCGACACGGTCTTTTGGGAGGTCGCTTCTTACGAAGACGCCCTGGCCGGGATCATTACGCGGCGGGACAACCCGTCCGAAAAACAGACCGTGCCGCTCGTGACGGCCGAACCCTACCAGCAGGAAGGGATTGCCGGATGGCTCTCGATGCGGATCGACAAACCTTCGGTAATGGTCGTCGCGGTCGATACCGAGCACAGGATTTACGGCTATACCCAGCAGGAGATCGCCGAGAATTTCCCCAAGCTCTACGTTTCCGTCGTCTTCAAGCCGTGGAAGGAGGGGACGGAATACAAGGACGGCAACTGGATTTTCCGCAACCAGTTCTATGTGCCTCCGACCTATCTCGATTGTTACATCGCACCTTCGGTGCAGGCCGAGGAGGGCGGCGAAACGACCGAGCCCTCGAAACTCAAGGCCTATGCCTATGCCGTCGATACGACGGCGTGGAGGATCGCCTCGTATGTCGATGCCGCGGCCGGTGTCATCACCTCGAAGAACGACCCGTCGCAAACCCGTTCCAACCCCAATTTCACCGCCTCGAAAGAGGAGTCGGGCGATTACGGCATGGAAGTGAGCAGTTCGACGCTGATGGTGGTCGTGGTCGATCAGACCAACGAGGTTTACGCCTATTCGAAGCAGGAGGTCGACCTCGACGGCGAGCCCGTGACCTTCCCGATCGTCTTCCGCACATGGCGCCCGGAATACCTCTATGTCGAGGAGGGCTGGCGTGTGGTCAATGAAAAGAACGCCGACCCGGAACAGGAGGGTTCGGATACAAGTAAATGATAACGATGGATATCCGCAAAAGACATATCGTCCGCACGCTGCGTGCCGCCGTGCTGCTGCTTTTCGTTTCGGCCTTTCTGAGCCGTTGCGCGAGCATGATGACCCCCACGGGAGGGCCCCGCGACTCGTTGCCCCCGGTCATCGTGAACATGACGCCCGACAACTTTTCGACCAACCGGCCGCTCGTGAACCACGAGAAGATCTACATCGAGTTCGACGAGTTCGTGCAGCTCAAGGATCAGCAAAAGGAGTTCTTCACCTCGCCGCAGATGAAGAAGAAACCGCTCGTTTCGCTGCGCGGACGGGGGGTCGTCATCCAGTTGCGCGACACGCTCGAGGCGAATACGACTTATGCGCTCAACTTCGGCAGCGCCATCCGTGACAACAACGAGGGCAACCCGCTCTACTCGATGCGTTATGTCTTCTCGACGGGGCCCGAGATCGACTCGATGGTCATGTCGGGTTATACGGCCGACAGCTATAAGGCCGACTCCGTGTCGAAGAGCTTCATCTGGTTCTTTCCCGCCGATTCGGTGGAAAATGTCGCCGAATACGACTCGACGATCTTCAAGTACAAGCCGGCCGTCATCGCCCGCGCCGAGAACAACGGTATCTTCATCGCCCAGAACCTCAAGCCGATCGCTTACCGCGTCTATGCCGTCCAGGACAAGAACGACAACCAGATTTATGAACCCGGTTCCGACCAGGTAGGCTTCCTCGAAGGCACCTACAACCCCCGTGAGCAACCCGATTTCGCCATGTGGTACGATTCGATCCGC
This sequence comes from Alistipes sp. CAG:29, assembly GCF_000435435.1. Lineage (NCBI taxonomy): Bacteria > Pseudomonadati > Bacteroidota > Bacteroidia > Bacteroidales > Rikenellaceae > Alistipes > Alistipes sp. CAG:29. The sequence goes on from NZ_FR893450.1 coordinate 5,219, forward strand.
CAATATGTCGTGGCTGAACCGCAGC
>NZ_FR893450.1:5260-38036 GCF_000435435.1 Alistipes sp. CAG:29
TGAACCGCAGCTCTACCTGCGCATGTTTACCGACAGGGCGTTCCGGCGCCAGGTGCTTTCGCAGTCCGAACGTCCCCTGCAACACAAGGCGATGCTCTATTTCGCCGCCGCACACCCGCAGATCGAGCGGATCCGCTTCGACAGCATCCCCGAGGATCGGGTCATCTTCGACCCGCAGACCGTCGGGCGCGACACCATCGCCCTGTGGTTCAACATGCCTTCGTCGGCACTTCCCGATACGATCAAGGGCGAGATCACCTATTTCAAGCACGATACGGTCAATGTCCTGCAATCGGTCACCGAGCCCTTGAAACTGGCCTGGAGGTTCATCGAGACCAAAGAGCAGGAGAAGGAGCGCGAGAAGCTCGAACGCGATCGCCGCAAGGCCGAGGCCGCGGGCGAGGAGTGGGTCGAACCGAAGAAGGAGAACCCCTTTGCCTACAAACTCCCGCTGTCGGGCGAGGTGAACCCCGAGAACCATCTGACGATGGATTTTGACTATCCGCTTACGAAGCTCGATTCGGCCGCCATGCTCCTCACGCTGACGCATCCCGACAACAGCATCGAGGATATTCCCGTGCGTTTGGTGCGCGATACGGCGCAGTTGCGCCGCTATTATATCCGTGCGCCCTGGAAAACCGGCGGGCAATATACCCTCACCATCCCCGAAGGGGCCATTACCGATGTGGCGGGATTCTCCAACGACTCGATCATCGGCAAGTATACGGTGCTCGACCCCGAGAAGTTCGCCACGGTGAAGATCCATGTCACGGGTAAGGACGATGGTTCGAAGTACATACTCCAGCTGCTCGACGGCAACAACGCCCTCAAACAGGAGAAGCGCGACGTCACCACGGGCGACTGGCAGTTCAATTTCGTCCCGGCCGGAGAAATCAAGTTCCGTGTCATCGAGGACAAGAACGGCAACGGCAAGTGGGACACGGGCAATGTGGTCGAACGCCGCCAGCCCGAACGCGCCGAGATCTATGCCAACGACGAAGGCGAAGATACCTTCGCCACGAAAGCCAACTGGGAGGTCGAGTTCTCGATTGACATGAACACCCTGTTCGCCCCCGTGACGATGGAGTCGCTTTCGCGCACGCTCGAGGAACGTGAGGCCCAGCGTCTGCGCCGCGAGGCCGAGAAACGCGCCAAGGAACCCAAGAAGAAAGGCCACAGCCACGATAACAACCAGAATAATAACCGCATGAACAACAGCATGAACTCTACGGGCGGCATGTTCAATAATTTCCGATAGCGCGATGATGAAGAGACGATTCAAAAACCTGTTGTTGTTCGCGGCCGCCGTCTGCTGCTGGCAGGGCGTTGCGGCGCAGCATACGCTCGGTTTTACGGCCGGTTACGGCATGGCCAGCGCCCGCTTCGACCCTAAACAGGAGATGAAGGGGATGTGGGGTATCTATACCGCCGGCCTTACATGGCGCTACTATGGTGCGCAACGCTTCGTGGGCGGTTTCGGTATCGACCTCGAATTCCTGCAACAGGGTTTCTCCTTTGCGACCAATGCCTCGCTGGTCGAGGAGCCGAAGGATTTCCGTTACTATACGCGCCATATCAATTCGGTCATGTTGCCCATCGTCTGGCAGCCCCACGTCTATATACTGCGCCACCGCGTGCGCGTTTACCTCGAAGCTGCGGCCACCTTTTCCTACCAGCTTTCGTCGGATTACGAGGATGAGAGTGCCAAGGCATCGGGAATGGCCGACTGGAAGGGGGATTACAACTACAAGACGGCCCGCGACAGCCGCTGGGGCTACGGGCTTGCGGGCGGCGGCGGTATCTCCTTCTTGATACGCCGCTTCGAGATCAATGTCCGCGCCCGTTATTACTTCGGGCTTTCGGACGTCGTCCGCAACCGCAACAAGTATGCGGACAACGGCATCGACGGTTCCGAAAACCCGTTCTGGGCTACACCCATGCGTTCGCCGCTGGACAACCTCACTATTTCGGTGGGGTTGAGCTACCGCTTCAACAAGGAGGGCTTCTCGACCTGGAAACCGCGTCCCAAACGCGAAAAGAACCGCGAAGTCTTCAAATACGGATTATAAATATTCAAGCCATGGAAACCACACGACAGCAGAAAATCGCCAAACAGATACAGAAGGACGTGGCCGAGATCTTCCAGAAGGAGGGTGCAGGCATCGTCCGCGGGGCACTCGTCACGGTCACGGCCGTGCGCATCTCGCCCGATTTCGGCTATGCCAAGGTCTACGTCAGCATCTTCCCCTTCGACCGGAGTGCCGCGACGATGAAGGAGATCGAGCACCAGAACTGGTTTATCCGCCGCGCCCTCGGGCAGCGGATCCGCAACCAGGTCAAGAATGTGCCCGAGTTGCAGTTCTTCCTCGACGACTCGCTCGAATACATCGAGCATATCGAAGAGGCGCTCAAGCACGACAAGCCCGAATAGCTCCCGCTTCCCGACGCCATGTTGCCGCAGTTTTTCGCCCGCCGCTACCTTTTCTCGCCCAAATCCCGTTCGGTCGTCAACCTGATCTCGGGGCTGAGCGTGGTAGCTGTCGCGATGCCTGTCGCTGCGATGATCATCCTGCTTTCGGTCTTCAACGGTTTCGAAAGCCTCGTGAAGTCGATGTATTCGGCCTTCGACGCCGACCTGACCGTCTCGGCGCGGCTGGGGCAGACTTTTCCTGCCGACGCGATAGACACGGCCGCCGTGGCACGGATTCCCGGGGTCGAAGCGTTTTCGTTCGTCCTCGAACAGAGCGCCCTGCTGGAACATGCCGGACGCCAGGCTACGGCGACGGTGCGAGGCGTCGACGATGCGTATGCCGCGGTGTTTCCGCTCGACAGCGTCGTTTCCGCGGGCGAATACCGGGTGCGCCTGGGGGATATCGAACGCCTCGTCATGGGGCAGTCGATGACTTATATGCTGGGCATCCGCTCGCTTGCCGATGCCGATGTCAATGTCTACGCCGTGCGCCGGGGTTCGTTCTCCTCGCTGCTGCCTTTCGACAACTATACGCGGCGGACGGTGCCCCTCGGCGGGGTTTATTCGCTCGACCTGGAGACGGAGCGGACGTATGTCCTGGCGTCGCTGCGGCTGGCACAGGAACTTTTCAGCCATCCCGGCCGTGTTTCGGGGCTTGTCGTCCGCCTGCGCGAGGGCGCCGATGCGGAGCAGGTGCGCCGGGCTCTGGCGCGGCTGTCGGGTGACGATTACCGCGTCCGCACGCGCCACGAACTGCGGGCCTCCTTCTACCGGATCATGACCTATGAGAAATGGGGTATTTTCTTCATTTCGCTGCTGGTACTGGTCATCGCGTCGTTCTCGGTCGTCGGGGCGTTGGCGATGCTGATCGTCGACAAGCGGCGCGACATCGTGACCCTGCGTGCGCTGGGAGCCGACACGTCGCTCGTGCGGGCTATTTTCCGCAGCGAAGGGTTGCTCATCTGCGGCCTCGGCGCTGCGTGCGGGGCGTTGCTGGGCGTCGGGCTGAGTCTTTTGCAGCAGCACTTCGGCCTGATCGAAATCCCGGCCGAAACGCTTCTTGCCAAGAGCTATCCCGTCGAATTCCGCCCGGGCGACCTGCTGGCCGTGCTGGTGGCCTTCGGCCTTGTCGCCTATGTTATTTCGAACATTACCGTGCGCAGCATGGTGAAACATAATGCCTGATTATGAAACGCATTTTCCGTATATCGCTCTGCGCGTTCCTGCTGCTTGCAGGCGCCGCCTGTACCCGCCACAAGATTATCCCCGATGAGAAACTGGCGCAGATCTTCCACGACGCCTTCCTCACGAACGCCTATATCGGCGACGTGCGGGTCAATATCGACTCGCTGAACATCTACGAACCGATCTTCGCCCGCTATGGCTATACGACCCGCGATGTCTACTATACGATCGGGAACTTTTCGAAGCGCAAGAGCGCCCGTCTGGGCGACGTCGTCGAGATGGCGATCGATAAACTCGAAGCCGAGGGTAAATTTTACGACCGTGAGGTTGCCGTGCTCGATACGATCGACAACGTGGCCCGCCGTACTTTCACGCGTACGGTCTATGCCGATTCGCTGATCCGCGTGGGGGCACTGCGCGATACGGCGCGCCTGCGGATCGCCGTCGACGTGCAGCCCGGCGAGTACGAACTGCGGCTCAAATACCTCGTCGACTCGCTCGACCGGAACGAAAAGGGGTTGCGGGGCGTCGTCTGGCTCGAAAACAGGGACGGCGGGCGCAGTAGCGTCTATTCCACGACGCTGCGCCGTAACCGGACGGAGAATTTCACCCGCCGTTTCACGGTCGATACTACCCACCGGTGCCTGCACCTGGATTTCCTGGATTTCCGCGAGAAGCCCCTGCGTCCCTCGGTGACGGTGACCGGCCTCGAAATCGACTACATTCCCACGACGTCCGTTGCCGTCGACAGCCTTTACCGGCAACAACTCGACCTGCGAATCTTTGCCGATGAATTCCTCCGCGCAGCCATCCAGGCGGATAGCCTCTAACCTGCTCTGGACACCGCAGGGTCTGCTCCGCAATCCCCTGGTCGGGGTTGCGGCCGACGGCCGTATCCTCTCCGTCGTGACGTGTCCCGAGCCCGACCGGTGTCCCGGCACCGAGTTCTATGCCGGGGTGCTCGCTCCGGGGCTGGTCAATGCCCACTGCCACCTCGAACTCTCCTATTTGCTGGGGGCGATCCCCGAACGGTGTGGTTTTGCGGGGTTTGCCGGTGCCATGTCGCAGGTGCGGGAGCGCTTCTCCGCCGAACAGCGAGCACAAGCCGTCGAAGCCGCCGATGCCGCCATGTGGCAGGCCGGGATCCAAGCCGTAGGCGATATTTCGAACGGGGATACCGCTTTCGCCGTAAAATCGCGCAGCCGTATTGCTTACCATACTTTCGTCGAGTTTTTCGGCCTGCGCGCCGCGTCGGCCGAGCACATGCTGCCTCTGCTCCGCCATCCGCAAACCTCGCTGACCCCCCATTCGCTCTATTCAGTGCAGGATGCCCCCCTGCGTGCGATCGCTGCCCGGGGCGATGCCCCGCTTTCGATCCATTTCATGGAATCTCCCGGCGAAGCGGCGCTCTTCGAACACCGCGGCCCGCTGTGGGAGTGGTACGCGAAGGCCGGTTTCTCCTGCGATTTCCTGCATTACGGCTCCCCGGCCGAACGTCTCGTGGCCTGCGTGCCGCACGACCGCCGCGTGACCCTGGTGCATGACTGCTGCATAACGCAGCGCGACATAGACATCGTTATGGGCCATTTTACGGCGCCCGTATGGTGGTGCCTGTGCCCCCGTTCAAACCGCTATATCTCCGGCCTCGAACCCCCTGTGGAGCTGTTACGCCGCAATCGCCTCAATATTTGCCTCGGAACCGACTCGCTGGCTTCGAACGACCGGCTTTCGGTTTTCGAAGAAATGCGTATGTTCCCCGGCATCCCGCTTCCCGAACTGCTCGCCTGGGCTGCCGGGGGCGGTGCACAGGCATTGGGTATGGAGGATGCACTCGGCGAAATAGCTCCCGGCCGTCGTTGCGGCCTCACGGTCATTTCAGGGTTGGATTACGGCACGCTGTGCCTGACCCCGGCGTCGCAGATCCGCCGCATCCTCTGACCGGGATACTTTCCCTCCCCGTATGCGTGGTTATCGTACGGATGCTTGCCGCCGGTAGATGAAAACAAAAAGGAGCTTCCCCCGTCGGGAAGCTCCTCGTATTTTGAGGCCGGATGCCTATTTACCCAGTGCGTTGCAGAGTTTCTGGTTGATCTTGCGGATACGTTCCGGTTCGACCTTCATCTCCTTGCGGTCGTAGGTCATCAGTCCGTTGACCTCCATTTCGACGTCGGTAGTCTGCGTGTATACGCCTGCCGAAAATCCGCGGCCGATCAGCTTGTAGAGCATTTCCGCATACTTTTCGTATTCGTCCGTCACCTCCTTGGGCGAGTTGAGGCGGATATAGCCCCAGTTGCGGTCGGGTTCCCAGAGGTGCCCCTTCATCACGAAGCCGATGCCGCCGTACTCACCCAGCACCGTTGCGCGGTTGGTATCGAGCAGCGTCAGGCGCGGGTTGGGGTAGTGGTGCGTGTCGAGGATGTCGCCCGTAAGGTAATGGTTGCCGCCGCTGGCGGGGTTGACCAGGCGCGAAGGATCGTAAGCCTTCGTCCACTCTACGATTTCCTGGGTCTTGAACTGTCCCCAGCACTCGTTGAAGGGAACCCATACGCCGATCGAGGGGGACGAGTAGAGGTAGTCGATGATCTCTTTCCACTCCTTGCGGAAGTTGGCCTCCGATTCTGCCGACCGGTGCTTCTCCTCGCCCGTGAAATAGTTGTGCATCTGCCACTGCGGGCCGCGGTCGCCGCTGGGCATGTCCTGCCATACGATCATGCCGAGTTTGTCGCAGTGGTAGTACCAGCGTGCGGGCTCGACCTTTACGTGTTTGCGTATCATGTTGTAACCCAGATCCTTGGTCTTGATGACGTCGAATGCCAGCGCCTCGTCCGAGGGGGCTGTATAGAGGCCGTCGGGCCACCAGCCCTGATCCAGCGGGCCGAACTGGAATACCGGCTCGTTGTTCAGCTCCAGGCGGACGATGTCGTCGGCATCGCGGCCGATCGAGAATTTACGCATGGCCGTGTAACTTTCCACTTCGTCTATTTTCTTGCCGTTGCGTACCAGGCTTACCTTCATGTCGTAGAGGAACGGTGACTCGGGGCTCCAGAGTTTGGGCTCGGCGACGGACAGTTCCACGGCGGCGCCGTTGAGCGAGCTGCCCTTGGCGACCTGCGTGTCGCCGTCGAAAAGCGCCACTTCGATGCGGTCTTCGGGCTGTGCGCCGCAAACAGGAACCTCGATGCGGAACGACTTGCGGTCGAGGTCGGGCGTTGTCTTCACCTGCTTGATATATTGCTGGGGCACTGCTTCGAGCCATACCGTCTGCCAGATGCCGCTCACGGGGGTGTACCAGATGCCCTCGGGGCGGTTCACCTGCTTGCCGCGCGGCTGGTAGCCGTCGTCGGTCGGATCCCATACGCGAACCCGGATGTCGTTGGCACCCTTTTTCAGGGCCGACGTGATGTCGAACTCGAACGGCGTATAGCCGCCCGTGTGGCTGCCTACGCTGACGCCGTTCACCCAGACGTCGGCTTTCCAGTCTACGGCGCCGAAGTGCAGCAGCACGCGCTTGCCGTTCCATTTCGCGGGTACCGTGAAGCTGTGGTTGTACCAGAGTTCGTTATCCTTACCCAGGCTTTTCCCTACGCCCGAGAGGCTCGACTCCACGGCGAACGGCACGAGGATCTGTCCCTGGAATTTGTCGGGGGTCTGTCCTATGGGCAGGATCGCATAGTCCCACAGGCCGTTGAGGTTTTGCCAGTCGCCGCGTACCATCTGAGGACGCGGGTATTCGGGCAATACGTTCTGCGGATCGAGCTTTTCGCCCCACTGGGTGCGGATACGGTCGCCCGCGGGTTGCCATTGCGCTACGCCGGCAAGGGTCGTCACCAGGGCGGCAGCGGTCAGGAGAATGTTTTTCTTCATACTTCGGGTTATTATTAGGTTAAAATTGTATTTCAAATCCGTACAAAATTAAGCCATCTTATCCGGAAAACAGTCCGCATATATGCACAAAAAGTATATTTATGCTTGGAAATGCGGTTTGAACTGCATTTTTACGGACTTTTCATGCGGGGCACATTTCTTCGTCCTCGGGGCCCCGGCTCCCCTATATCCCGAGGTGCTCTTCGAGCGTATGGCGCAGGTGGTCGCTGTCGAGGTGCGTATAGATTTCGGTGGTGAGGATGCTTTCGTGTCCGAGCATCTCCTGTACCTGCCGGATACTGGCGCCCCCTTCGAGCAGGTGCGTGGCGAACGAGTGCCGGAACGTATGCGGGCTGATGTGTTTGTCGATGCCGGCGCGTTGGGCGGCCTGTTTCAGGATCGTGAAGACCATCACGCGCGTAAGCTGCCCGCCCCGGTTGTTGAGGAATACGACCTCTTCGCCCGAACGTGCGCTGCGGCGCTCTTCGAGATAGCGCTGTATCTTGTCGCGTGCGACGGTGCTGATCGGCACCAGCCGCTGCTTGTCGCCCTTGCCGATGACGCGGATGTAGCCCTCCCCGAAAAAGAGGTCGGAAAGCCGTAGCGAGGTGAGCTCCGAGACGCGAAGCCCGCACGAATAGAGCACTTCGAGCATGGCGCTGTCGCGTATGCCCTTGGTCGTGCGCGTGTCCACGGTGGCGATGATGCGGTCGATCTCTGCGGTGGTGAGGACGTCGGGCAGGTGCCTCCCGAATTTCGGCGTGTCGACGAATTCGGCGGGCGACGCCTCGATCTGGTCGCTTATGAGCAGGAAATTGAAGAAGCTGCGGATGCCGCACAGGCAGCGGGCCTGCGAGGTCTTTTCGCGGCCGCGCTCGAAAAGCCAGCCCATGTAGCGTTCGATCATCGTCCGCTCGACCTTGCGGGGCGTCACGTCGTATTGGCGCAGGATGAAATGGGCGAATTGGCGCAGGTCGCGCATATACGATTCGACGGTATTCTCCGAGAGGCGTTTTTCGAGTTTGATATAAGTACGGTAACGTCGTCCCGTCTCTTCCCACTTTTTCGTGTTTTCTGCCATCCTTTTCCTGCCTTATTTCCGAGATTATCGTTAACTTTGTACGGGCGAAGATACGTAAATTTTACATAATATGAACTATATATCCTTGAATATTGCCTTTTCGGACGACCTGCAGGCCGAGATCCTGACCGCCGAGCTGGCCGACTATCCCTTCGAGAGTTTCGAGGCCGATGCGGGGACGCTCAAGGCCTATATCCCTCAGGAGCAGCTGGCTGACTGTAAGGGCGAGGTCGACGCCTTGCTGGCGCATTACGGCGTGCAGGGACGCTATATCGCCATCGAGACGCAGAACTGGAACGCCGTCTGGGAGAGCAATTTCCCGCCTGTGGACGTCGAAGGGCGCCTGTTGATCCGGGCGCCTTTCCATGAGCCTGCCCCCGCAGGGGTGATGGAGGTGGTCGTCATGCCCAAGATGTCGTTCGGCACGGGGCACCACGCGACCACCTGGCTCGTGTCGCGTGCCGTACTCGACCTGGGCGTCGCAGGCCGTCGCGGGCTCGATATGGGCAGCGGTACGGGTGTGCTGTCGATCGTCGCTGCCAAATGCGGTGCCGCCCATGTCGATGCGGTCGACATCGACGACTGGGCCGACGCCAACTGCCGCGAGAACATCGCTTCGAACGGCGTCGCCGACCGCATCGAACCGATGCTGGGCGACGTGCGCCGCATCGCCGGACGGCATTACGGCTTTATCCTGGCCAATATCAACCGCAATATCCTCACGGCCGACATGCCGGCCTATGCCGCAGCGCTGGAGCCGGGCGGCGACCTGGTGATGAGCGGTTTCCTGGAACAGGACGTCCCGGCGATAGTCGCCTGTGCCGGGGAACTGGGCCTGCGCCCGGTGGCGACCGCTGCCAGGGAGGGGTGGATGATGGTTCACGTGCGCAAAGGGTAGGTGAAGACGTACAAAGGGCGCGGGGTCGTTCTCCATACGCTCAAATACGGCGACTCGTCGATGGTCGTCTACCTGCTGACCGACACCGGGGGGCGCCGCAGCTACATGGTGCAGGGCGTCCGCAGCCACAACGGGCGGGGCTCGAAGCTGGCACTTTTCCAGCCGATGTTCCCGGTCGAGTTCGAAGGGCTCGAATCGTCGCGTCAGCAGATGCACCGTTTCAAGGAGGTGCAGGGCGGCTTTGTACTGCAAAGCCTGCCGTTCGACGTGCGCAAATCGACCATGGCGCTCTTCATGGCAGAGGTTTTGTACCGCCTCGTCAGGGAATACGACGAACCCAACCAGGCGCTTTTCGATTTTGTATGGAACAGCGTCGGGGCGCTCGATTCGATGGACGAGGGGGTGGCCAATTTCCACCTCTGGTTCCTGGCCAACCTGAGCCGTTTCCTGGGTTTTTGCCCGGGCAACGACTACTCGGCCGACGATTGGTTCGATATCCGTGAGGGACTTTATACCAAAACGCGGCCGCAGCACGTTAGTTTTATGACACAGGAATGCACACGTATCCTGCGCGATATGATGGAGTGCGACGTACGTTGCCTGGCCGAAATCGGTCTCAACCGTACGCAGCGCGTCGAGTTCCTCAATGCCGTGCTGGTCTATTTCGGCTACCATCTCGACGCCATCAGCGCGGTGCAGTCGGTGCGGATTCTGCGGGAAGTGTTCTGAGGGAATTGTAATTTTGGAGAGACCAAATAAAAGATAGGAGGGATAGTTATGAAAAGGATGTTTATTCTGGCGGCCGCCCTGCTTGCGGCCCTTGCGATTTCGGCGCAGGAACCCAATAAGTTCGGGCTGAAAAAGCCCGATTCGCCCCGTTCGGGGAAGTATGAGCTTCCCGATTCGCTTCGTAATAAGTTCGAGCTTCCCGACTCGCTGGCGCATTTGTCGCCCTGGAAACCCGATTACCGTGCCGAGGGCCGGATGAAGGTCAAACCCTCGGTTACGATGACTTCGGTGGTGGTGATCCATAAGGAGAACCTGCCCTCACGCGTCACTGTGATCGACAACAATACATTGCGGCTGGGACGGCATTTCACCATCTCGAACGGCCAGGCCTGGAACAACGGTTCCTTCCCCGATGCGTTCCTCGATGCGCGGACGATCTCGGTGCCACTGCCGCGGTAGGATATTGCTGTCCCGTTCCTGTGGAGTGCCGTTCCCGGCCGGGCATTGTTTTGGCGGGGCTGTTCCCCGCTGGATTCCGTGACCCGGAAGTTCGCCGGGACGGAATACGGCGCATTACGGGCGTCTATCCGAACAGGAGCGTGAAGGTCACCCGGTTGGCCGTGTTGGCCGTCAGGCGCAGCGAGCCGTTGTGCAGCTGCATGATGCGGCGCGAGACGCTCAGGCCGATGCCCGATCCGTCGGGTTTGGTCGTGAAGAAAGGCGTAAAGATATTTTCGGTTACTTCGGCGGGGATCGCCCCGCCGTTGTTGCTTATTTCGATGACCACGTTTTCCTGCGGGTCTATGCGCGACGTGATTTCGATGCAGGCGTCCCGCCGTGTCCCTACCGCTTCGCGGGCGTTCTTGAGCAGGTTCACCACCACTTGTCCGACCAGCATCTGGTCGGCATAGATCATCGTGTCCGCCGGCTCGACGTCGAGCCGGATGCGGATGCCCTCCGTAGCGATCAGTGTCATGGCGTGCTCCAGCAGTTCCCGCACCTCGAAGGGTGCTTTCTGGGGCGCCGGGATCTTCGTGAACCTGCGGAAATTCTCAACGAAGGCCATCAGCCGCCGGCTCGTGGCCGAGATCGTATCCAGCCCGTGCGCCACATCGGCATTCATCGTCCGGTCGATATGCAGCAGCGTGTCGCTCAGGGAGGTGATCGGCGCGAGCGAGTTCATGATTTCATGCGTCAGGATGCGCGTCAGCTTGCTCCACGATTCGATCTGCATCTCGCTCAGCTCGCTGTTGATGTCGCTCACGACCACCATGCGCAGCCGGCGTTTTTCGAGTACGATCTCCGAACATCCCAGTGACAGGCCCATTTCGCCCGTTTCGGTCACGCACGACACATGGTGCTTTTCGCCCGGGCGGATCGTCGTCAGTACCCGGTATGCTTCGGGAGCGGGCAGTTCCAGTTGCTGGATGTGGGTCAAGCGCGGCAGCCCGAAGATGCGCAGCGCCTCGCCGTTTGCCTGGTAGACGCTCCCCGCGTCGTTGATGGTGATAAGCCCTGTGCGTGCGTACTCCATGATCAGCTGGTAGTAGCGTTCCCGCTCTTCGGCGCGTACCTTGGCGCGCACCAGGATCTCCTTGATACGGTTCAGGGCGGCGTTGAGCATGCCGTTGTCCACTTTCGACGGGTCTTCATGGAAGCGGAACGTGAAGTCGTCGTTGTCGATGGCGTTGAACATGAAGGTTACACGGCGTATCGAATCGCTGTAAAGCCCTATGAGGCGGTATGCCGCGATCCCGATCACCGGGACGAGCAGGATCGCCAGCGGGTACCATGACCCCGTTACCACCCATCCGAGTGCTCCCGAAGCGGCGATGAGCAACGCCGTGTACCCGATTACGGGGCCGTAGGCTATTCCTTCGCGTTTCATAACCCGTAGCGTTTGATTTTGTTGTAGAGTGTCTGGCGTGTGATGCCCAGCTGCCGCGCCACCTCGGTCAGGTTGCCTGCGTAACGCGCCATCGCCTGCCCGATCATGCCGCGCTCCATCTCTTCGAGCGTCGAGAATGCCGGGGCCTGCACTGCGGCCGTAGCCGGCCGCAGCAGTAGTGTGGCGGGGGTGATCCGCCTTCCGTCGCTCATGATGACGGCTTTTTCGACGGTATGCTGCAACTCGCGGATGTTACCCGCCCAGGGGTATTCGTCCATTTCGCGCACCGCCGCCTGGTCGAAACCCTCGATCGGTTTGTTGTACTTCGTGGCGTAGCGTTTCAGGAACATTTCCGCCAGCGGCAGGATGTCTTCGCGGCGCTGCCGCAGGGGCGGCAGGTCTATGTGGATCGTGTTGATGCGGTAGAGCAGGTCTTCGCGAAACTCCCCCCCCCCGCGCTACCATCCCGAACAGGTCGCGGTTCGTGGCGCAGATGAGGCGGATGTCCACCGCTACGGGCGTGTTGCTGCCCACGCGGAAGATACGCCCGCCCTGGATGGCCGTCAGCAGTTTCGATTGCAGGTGGGGCGGCAGGTTGCCGATCTCGTCGAGGAAAAGCGTGCCGTGGTCGGCGACCTCGAATTTCCCGGCGCGGTCGGCCCGGGCGTCGGTGAAGGCTCCCTTGACATGGCCGAACAGTTCGCTCTCGAAGAGCGTTTCGGGTACGGCTCCCATATCCACCGAAACCATCAGTTCGCCGCTGCGCGCCGAGCGGTTGTGTATCTCGCGTGCCAGCATCTCCTTGCCGGTGCCGTTCTCCCCCGTGATCAGGATGTTGGCGTCCGTGGCCGCAACCTTCTCCACGATTTCGCGGATGCGCGCCATGGCGGGGCTTTCGCCCCAGAACATCGGCTGCTCCGAGGCCAGCTCGCGCTTGATCTCCTTGAGCTGCTTCACCTCGCGAGCCGACCGCGCCAGATTGTAGGCGTTGCGCAGCGAAGCCACCAGCCGGTCGTTGTCCCACGGTTTGACGACGAAGTCCACCGCACCGTCGCGCATTGCCCTCACGGCCAGGTCGATATCGGCGTACGCCGTGAAAAGCACGACTTTGATATCCGGCCTGCGGGCGTGGATCTCGCTCAGCCAGTAGATGCCTTCGTTGCCGGTGTTGATGCCCGCCGTGAAATTCATGTCGAGCAGTATCACGTCGATCTGTTCCTCGCGCAGGGTCGTCGCCAGCCGGTTGGGGGTGGGGAGGGTCAGCACCCGTGCGAAATATTTTTCCAGCAGCAGGCGCAACGCCGCCAGGATGCTGCGGTTGTCGTCCACGATCAGTAACGTTCCCTCTTTTGCCATGGTCATTCCGGATTGTTTTGCGGTAAAATTAGCGTTAAAATCGTGAAATCGTCCCTTCGTGTCCACAAAATTTACAAGGGTGTAAAATTTTTTTACACTTTGTCTGTTGTGCGTATGATGTATTAATTTGTAATACAGTTATTTAGTTTCTTTGGCACGGGGTTGGCTCCGAAATGTCCCGAACGAACAATACCCGCTAATCAAGGATGAAACGACTGTTATTACTCCTCATTCTGTCAATTTTTTGGACACTCGCCGCGGCGCAGATATCCCTGCCCGCCGCCTCTGTGCAGCCGGATGCTGCGCCCGTTGCTCCCGTGGGGGCTTCGGCCGCAGATACCGCGGCAACGGAAACCGTCATCGTCGCGGATCCTGCCGTGGATTCCCTGTCCGACCCCGCCCCGAATGCGGCCGAGCCCGTCGTGCGTATGACCCTCGACGAGTGCATGGCCTATGCCGTCGAACACAGTCCCGTCGTGCGGCAGCAGGATTACACCAACCGCAACTACCGCCAGGACTATATCGAATCCGTAGCGGCGCTCGTGCCCTCGGTCAGCGGCTCGGTCAGCGCCACGACCAGTTTCGGCCGTTCGGTCGACCCCGAGACCAATACCTATACCGACGTTTCGAACCTTTCCAACAACTACGGCGTTTCGGGGCAAATGCCCGTTTTCGCCGGCTTTACGGGGATCAATACCATCCGTGCCGCGAAGGTGATGCGCCTGATGGGTGTCGAGGAGTTGCAGCGGGTCAAGGACGAGGTGGCGCTCAATACCATGCAGGCCTATTTCGACGTCGTCTATTACACCGAAAGCGTGCGCCTCGCCCGTGAACAGCTGGAAACCAGCACCGGCAACCTCGCCAAGAGCCGCAAACTGCTCGAACTGGGGCTCAAGAGCGCTGCCGACGTGGCCGAGCAGGAGGCACAGTGCGCTTCGGACGACTACCTGCTGACGCAGCAGGAAAACAACCTCGAACTGGCCAGGATCACGCTTGCCGAAACGATGAATTATCCGCCCGACCGCCCCCTGGGGATCGAGACGGATCTCGCCATCGAAACCCCGGCCGGCACGGCGCCCTTCTCCGATGTGGTCGCCTATGCCCTCGACAACAATCCCAAGGCCCGCAGCGCCGGTTATAACGTGCGGCAGTCGAAACTCCAGTATTCGGTCGCCCGGGGCGGCTTTTTCCCGTCGGTCTATGTCGGCGGCGGATACTCGACCAATTTCTTCATGAGCCTCGACGACCATTCGTTGTACGAGCCGTTTAAGAACCAGTTCCGTGATAACCGCGGTTACTATTTTTCCGCCCAGCTCAACATCCCCATCTTCGGGGGGCTTTCGCGCCGCACGAGGACGAACCGCGCCCGCAACAACTGGCGGATCGCCGAGCAGCAGCGCGATCAGACGTTGCGTGCCCTGCAAAGCGAAATCGCCCAGAACTACCAGCAGATGCTCGGCTTCGGCAAGGAGTTCGTGCAGGCCAGCAAAAAAAGCGCTGCCTCCGAGCTGGCCTACAACGCCGTCGCCGGCAAGTACGACCGGGGCATGGTTTCGGCGCTCGACCTACAGACCGCCGCCAACAACCTGTTGCAGGCCCGCTCCGAACGGTTGCGTGCCCGGTTGCAATACATTATCAAAACGCGCCTGGTCGAGTATTACAACGGTGCGCCCCTGATCCGCTAACGAAAAAACAGAAAATAATATGGACATCCGTATCGAAAAGAAAAAGGGCATCCGCGCCCTGTTTACCAAAAAAGGCATCCCCTATCTGGCCGGGGCGCTGTTCCTGGTCTTCGTGTTGTGGCTCCTGTTGCGCGACAACTCCTCGACGCTGCGCGTCGATGCCCGTACGATTTCCGTCGGGCAGGTCGTGAGCGGTGAATTCAACGACTACATCCGCGTCACCGGGCAGGTGCAGCCCATCACCACCGTGCAGCTCAGTCCCCTCGAAGCGGGCATCGTCGAGCGGCTTGTGGTCGAGGAGGGTACCTCCGTCAAAAAGGGCGATGTGCTGGTCGTGCTGAGTAACACGTCGCTCACGCTCGAAATCCTGAACAGCGAGGCCGAGCTGGCCGAAAAGCAGAACATCCTGCGCAATACGCTGATCTCGATGGAGCAGGAGAAACTCTCGCTGCGGCAGGACAAGGCGCAGCTGGATCTCGACGTGTCGCGCAAGAAGCGGGCCTGGCAGCAGAACGAGGAGCTTTACAGGAACGCCCTGATCGCCCGCGAGGAGTGGTTGCAGTCGAAGGAGGACTACGAACTGGCCGAAAAGAAACGCGAGCTGAACATCGAGCGGCAGGTGCAGGATTCGCTCTACCGTTCGGTGCAGATCGAGCAGATGGAGGAGAACCTCGACAACATGAAGCGCAACATGCAGCTCATCCGCGAGCGCATCGGCAACCTCAACGTCAAGTCGCCGATCGACGGCGAAGTCGGTCTGCTGGACATCGTGCTCGGGCAGTCGGTCTCCACGGGGCAGAAGATCGGGCAGATCAACGACTTGTCGGACTACAAGGTCGAGGCACAGATCGACGAGAGCTACATCGACCGTGTGCGTGCCGGCCTCGAAGCCACCTTCGACCGTCAGGGCACCGACTACAAGGTGCGCCTGCGCAAAGTCTATCCCGAGGTGCGCAGCGGCCAGTTCCGAGCCGACTTCACCTTCCTGGGCGACCATCCCGAGAACATACGCAGCGGCCAGACCTACTACCTGCATCTCGAACTGGGGCAGCCTACCGAGGCGGTCATCATCCCCCGCGGGTCGTTCTACCAGACTACGGGCGGCGCATGGATCTATGTCCTTGCGCCCGAGGGCGACAAGGCTTATAAACGCCCCATCCGCATCGGCCGCCAGAACCCGCAGTATTACGAGGTGCTCGACGGGCTGGAGCCGGGCGAGCGGGTCATCGTTTCGGGCTATGAGAATTACGGCTCGAACGACGTGCTGATCCTCAATAAATAATTTTCCGCTGAAATTTCTCCGCACCCGTCAAAACCGAATAATATGTTCCGTCAACTCAATTTCCGCTCGTTTTTCAACTTCCTGGGGCGCAACAAGCTCTATGCGGCCATCAATATCTTCGGGTTGTCCGTCTCGCTGATGTTCGTGATCCTGATCGCCGACTACACCCTTCGGCAACTTACGTGCGACGACTACCACGCCAAGGCCGACCGCATTTATGTCATCGGCAACGAGGAGCGCATTACGAGCGGTTATTACCTGCAGAAATACCTGCGCGACCGTTATCCCGAGATCGAATCGACCTGCGCCGTCGCGGTGTCGGGACAGTCCACCGATGCCATGCAGCCCGTCGAGGCCGGACAGGGGAAATATTCGGCGACGATCCTCTTCGCCGATACGACTTTTTCCGGATATTCGATTTCGAACTGCTGGAGGGCGACCGGGAGCAAGCCCTCGCCTCGCGCGACAACGTGGTGCTTTCCGAGTCGTTCGCCCGCAAGGTTTTCGGCACGTTCAACCCGATGGGGCAGGTGATCCGCTTCCCCGACGAGGAAAAGTCGTACGTTGTGAGCGGCGTGGTGCGGGATATCGACCGCTCGGTGATTCCCAATATGGACATCGTCATGCGGGCCGAGCGCCTCTGCGATATCAATTCGGCCAATGACGAGCATATGAGTAATTCCGGTGCCGTGACGACTTTCATCCTGGCGCGTCCCGGTGCCGACCTGACGGCCAAGATACCCGATATGCTTGATTATTTCAAAGAGATATACTGGATCTACAAGGGCAATGTCTATCAGCATGTGACCCTTACGCCTTTGCGCGATGTCTATTTTTTATCCCAGAATAATGATGGGGGGTTCAACTACGGCAGTTGGCCCTTCGTGATGATCCTTTTCGGTGTGGGCGCCGTCATCCTGCTCTTCGCCGTGATGAATTATATCAACCTGACGGTTGCCCAGACCGGGTTTCGCGCCAAGGAGATGGCCGCCCGCCGGCTGCTGGGCGCCTCGCGCGGCGAAATCATCCTCAAACTGATCCTCGAATCGACATTCCTGTGTGTCGTGGCGTTCGTCATCGCGCTTTTCCTGGCAGCCGCGGTGGAGCCCGGCGCTTCGCGGCTGCTGGGGTCGAAAATCGGCGTCTGGCAGGATATGACGCCTGCCGTCGTGGCTTGCTATGCCGCGTTTATCGTGGTGCTGGGCGTCGTTGCGGGCTTTATCCCGGCGATGATGGTGTCGCGCTACAAACCCGTGGACATCGTCCGGGGATCGTTCCGCCACCGCACCAAGATGTTTTACAGCAAGGTGCTTATCACGATCCAGAACGTCATCACCATTGTCCTGATCGCCACCTCGCTGACCATCGGCCTGCAGATCCGCCACCTGATTTCGGCGCCGATGGGGTACAATACGGCCGACATACTCGATATCTCGACCGAAATTTTCCTCGGGAAAAAACAGATTGCGCAGTTCCGCGAGGAGCTGTTGCGCGAGCCGTGTGTCGAGGCCGTCGCCCTGGGCTGCGGTACGCCCCACGACCGGGGCAACAACAATACGATGCAGTATGGCCCCGACCGGATGATCGGATTCCAGATATTCATCGGCGATTCGACCTATTTCCGGATACTGGGGCTGGAGCGGCTGCGCGACAACCACCTCGCCCGTATGAACGACGACAATATGGTCTTCATCAACCAGCACGCCCTGCGGGAACTGGGTATTGCGGAGGACGCCGAAGAATTCAAGGTAGGCATGGATTACTCTTATCCCTACCAAATCGCAGGTATCTACCGCGATTTCCAGATCGGGTCGGCGCTCGACAAGCCCCAATCGGCGATGCTGTGGCAGACGGACGACATTGCGGATATGTACCCGTGGAATATCCTGGTCAAAATCCGCGGGGACAAGACCGTGGCCTACAATACGGTCAAATCGGTCTTCGAACGTATTTCCGACGGTGCGGTCTTTACCGGGGCGGAGTATATCGAGCAGGAAATCGAAGCCGACTATGCCGATCAGCGGCGCATCCTGCACATCGTCGGTATCTTCACGCTCGTGGCGATCCTGATCTCGGCGCTCGGTCTGGTGGCCATGTCGACTTACTACATCCAGCAGAAGGAGCAGGAGGTCGCTGTCCGCAAGGTCTTCGGCTCGACGCGCGGTGAGGTGCTCACGCGCCTGGTGGGCAACTTCATGCGGCTGGTCGGCGCGGCGTTCGTCATCGCCGTGCCCGTGGCGTGGTACCTGCTCGAACGCTGGCTGCAGGATTACAGCGTCCGGATTTCGCTCTCTCCCCTCATTTTCCTGGCCTCGGGGGCTTTTGCCACCGTGGTGGCATTCGTTGCCGTCTTCTGGCAGAGCAGCCGTGCGGCCGATTCCAACCCGATCGACTCGATTAAAAACTAAAGACAGACCCGAATGAAGAATTTCCTATTCGCATTACGTTACCTGCGTAAACTGCGCGGCGGCACCCTTGCCCGCGTGGTGTCGCTTTCGCTGGGGCTGGCCGTCGGTCTGCTGGTCTTTTCGTATGCCAATTACAACCTCACCTCCGACCGTTGTTTCCCCGACCGGGAGCGGATATTCCAACTGTGGGCTCATTATGCCGATCCGCAGCACAGCGGGTACAGTCCGCAGCTCAATGCCCCCATCGCCCCGGCGCTGGCCGAAGAGGTTCCGCAGGTCGAAGCCGCCACACGCCTGTTCGGGCCGCGCACATCCGACATCGTGCGGGGTGATAATGCTTTCCAGGCAAAGTATATATACGCCGATACGATGTTTTTCGACGTGCTGGGATTCGAACCGATGAACGGCAACCCCAAAGAGATCCTGCTCCATGCCGACCAGGTGATGCTTGCGGAGTCTTTTTCCCGCACGATCTTCGGTCGTAAGGATCCCGTGGGGCAGTTGGTATTGCTGAACGGCACCGATTCGCTGACGGTCATGGGGCTTTTCCGCGACCCGAATCCCAACCAGCACCTCGGCGGTTTCAATATGCTCTGTTCGTTCGAAATTGTGAAGCGCGACCTCAATACGTCGTGGCGGGGCGGCGATTCGTTCCCGAGTTATGTCAAACTCCACAAAGGGGCGTCCGTCGCCGAGGTCGAAGCGCAGCTTCCCACATTTTTCGACCGCCACGGATTCACCGAGGATATGAAAGCCTGGAACCGCAGCTACCGGTTTTTCCCGATCACGGAGTCTTCGCGCATAAATACTTCCGCCGGGCTGATCGCATGGGTGTTGATGGCACTTGCGGCCCTTACGCTTTTCGTTGCGTCGATGAACTATGTGCTGATTTCGATTTCGACGTTGGTAAGCCGCTCGAAGACCATCGCCATGCTCAAGGTCGGGGGTGCCCGGTCTTCGGACATCTTCCGCATTTTCTGTTCCGAGACCGCCATCCTGACCTTCGCTTCGGTCATCGTGGCCGGATTCCTGTTGTGGGCCCTGCAGGATCAGGTGCTGGAGATTACCGGGACGCCGATGTCCGAACTCTTCGCCCTGAAGCGCATTTGGGTGCCGTTGCTCGTCATCCTTGCCGCCTTTGCCCTTGCCGCGCTTATCCCGTCGCGTTTTTTCACTTCGGTTCCCGTGACATTGGCGTTCCGCGGGGTCAGCGACAACCGCCGCCGGTGGAAACAGACGCTGCTGGTGGCCGAGATCGTCAGTTGTACGTTTACGCTTACGCTCCTGTTATTGGCCGTGTTGCAGTTCGATAAACTCCGCAACGGCGATTTCGGGTTCGAACATGACCGTATCGTATATACATATGTCAAAACGCCTTTGGGCAACATTTCTTCGGTCTGCGACGCCGTTGCTTCGCTACCCGAAGTCGACGCTGCCGGAGCTTCGCTCGAGGTGCCGCTTTGGGGATATTCGGGAATGCCCTGCATCGACGAAAACTCCAAGGAATTGCTTTTCTCCTGCCGCTGGCTGCTTTGCAACGAGGGCTTTATACCTGCGATGCGGATGCACCTTGTCGGCGGCCGGAACTTTACGCCTTCGAGCAACCCCCTGGAGGCGATCGTAAACGAAACCTACGTCCGTATGCGCGGATGGACGCCCGAACAGGCATTGGGGCATCAGATTACCGACGACTCCTCGCCCGGGGCTCCTCTTTATACGATCGTGGGCGTCGTAAAGGATTTCCGGACGGTCGTGGCTACGGGAGAGGTCGAGCCGATCGTGTTCCATCCGTTCAGCTATTTCCAGAAGTTCGGTGCCACGGACGATTATATGCTGGACTATTTCTTGATGATCCGCCTGCGCGGGATGTCGCCCGAGTCGCTGGAGGCCGTGCAGCGCAAGATCGGAGAATACCCTTCGGGCAACAATCATACGCTCGAAGTTTACGACAACAAACTGGGCCCCATCCTTTTCGAGATACGCAGTTTCCGCAATATCGTCTTTACCGTGAGCGGCATCACCCTGCTTATCGCCCTGATGGGGCTCGTGGGCTATCTGGGCGACGAGATGCGCCGCCGCAGCAAGGAGATCGCCCTGCGCAAGGTCAACGGGGCTTCGACGGCCGACGTGCTGCGCCTGTTGGCGCGCGACGTGCTGTGGATCGCCGTTCCGTCCGTGGTCGTCGGGGCCGCCGTAAGGCGCTGGGGGCGCCCGCCGTAAGCCGCTGGGGTGCAGACCTGCTGGTCAGCAACTTCGTCGAGCGTGTGGCGCTCCGCTGGTGGCTCTTCGCCCTGTGCGGGGCAGTGGTGCTGTTGATCGTCTGCACCGTGCAGCTCGTCCGCACGTGGCGCATCGCCAATGCCAACCCGATTAACATGATTAAAACCGAATAGTGTGTTATGAAGATCGCATTTCGTAATTTTCTGACTACGCTGCGGCGCTACAAAATCTCGTCGCTGCTGAACGTCATAGGCCTGACGCTGGCATTTACCGCGTTCTACGTCATCATGACGCAGGTCTGGTGGGAGCTGGGTTACAACCGCTCGCTGCACGAAGCCGACCGTATTTATCTCGTGGAGAACGAGGACTGGTACGAGCCCGGGAAATGGTCGTCGTGGCTTAACCGGCCGGTGCCCGAGCGTGTCATCGCTTCGACGGCGGGGGTCGAAGTCGGGGGCTGCATGTGGGGCGGTTTCGGCTCCGGAACCTGTTGGACGAGCAACGAGCCTTCGTTCGGGTATAATAAGTTTTCTGCTTCCTGCGGTTCGGTATCGCTGCCTTTCCTCGATGTTTTCGCTTTCCGTTCGGTCGAGGGCGATGTGCATGACCTCGGAAAACCGAAGAGCGTCAGGCCCTCGGAAAACCGAAGAGCGTCATCGTTTCCCGCGAGGCGGCCGAACGGATGCGGGTCGGCGTGGGCAGCCTCATATGGGTCGACACCGACGAACCCCAGCCCGACGGGGCGATGGAAGTCGTGGCGGTTTTCGAAGACTTTCCGGACAATTCGTTGCTGGGAGAGTGCGAGGTGGTGAAAAATCTGGGCGAAACGAACCTTTATACCACTTCGGAGTGGAGTTTCAATTATTTCGTCAAATTCAGGCCCGGTGCCGATCCCGACGAGTTTGCGCGCCAGTGGACGAACGTGAACCAGGAGATGCAGCGCGAGGCGGCCGAGAAACGTGCGGCGGCCGGGGACGCCGCAGATGACGACGACGAATCGGGTATCTACGGCGTGCGCCTTTCTCCGGTATCGGAACTCTATTTCGAGTCGGATTCACAGGCACCCTGCCGGCAGGGGTCTGTCGTCACGACCTATACCCTGCTGGGTATTGCCGTGTTGGTTATCGTGCTGGCTTTCATCAATTTCGTCAACTTCTTCTTCGCGCTGGTGCCGGTGCGCATCCGTACCGTCAATACGTTCAAGGTCTTCGGCGCTCCCGCGTCGTCGCTGCGCTTCAATTTCGTTTTCGAGGCGTTCGGGCTCGTCCTGATCGCTTTGCTGGCGGCCTGGTACGTTTCCTTTGCCTTGCAGGGCACCGAATTCGCCAGCTACATTTCCGCATCGCTGGCGCTGTCGCAGAATTTGGAAGTCGTGGGGCTGGTAGCCGTTGTAGCTTTCGTCATGGCGCTCGCCGCCAGCCTCTACCCGGCGTGGTATATCACGTCGTTCGCCCCGGCGCTGGTCGTCAAGGGATCCTTCGGCGGAACCCGCAGCGGCCGCCGGCTGCGTACGCTGCTGCTGGGCGTGCAGTTCTTCATCTCCATCGGGCTGATCATCGCGACCAGTTTCATTCGCCTGCAACACGACTACATGATGCACTATGACATGGGTTTCGACAAGGAAAACCTCCTCGCCGTGCGGCTTTCCGAACGTGGGGCGGTAAGTTATGACGCCCTTCGGCAGAAACTTCTATCCGACCCTCAGGTAAAGGATGTTACGGGAGCTACGAGTCGTTTGGTGTCGGTCGGGCGTATGGGCTGGGGCCGGGAGTTCAAGGGCCGTCAGGTCGCTTTCCAGAGTTATGTCGTACAACCTGATTTCTTGCGCGTGATGGGTATCCCGATTACCGACGGACGCGATTTCCTGGAGAGCGACTTCGACAAGGAACTCGGAACGATGATTTTCAACGAAGCGGCGCGGCGGGAATTTGAAATGCAGGTCGGCGACCGTATCAACGGTTTCGTGTCGCCCGACGAGCAAATTGTAGGTTTCTGTGCTGATTTCAACTTCAAGCCCCTGCAATACGGTGTATCGCCCTTCTGTTTCTATCTTCTTCCGAAGAAAATCCAGCAGGAAAATTACTGGCACCTGCCTCATGTGGTCTATGTGCGGATGACGCCCGGAGCCGATATTGCGGCTGTTACCGCCCATATCCGCCGCTGTATCGCGGAGGTCGATCCCCGCACGGAGCCGGGCGATATCGTCGTCCGTGTTTTCGACGAGGAGCTGGGCCTCGAGTACGACAACGAACGCAAACTGACGGCCATCGTCGGGCTGTTCGCGCTGTTGGCCGTCGTGATCGCCCTGATGGGCGTCTTCGGGCTGGTGCTGTTCGAGACACAGCACCGCCGCCGCGAAATCGCCGTGCGCCGGGTAATGGGGGCTTCGCGGGGCGAAATCCTCGCCATGTTCAACCGCCGCTACGTCATGCTGGTCGCCGTGTGTTTCGTGCTGGCTGTCCCGGTAAGCATCTGGGCCGTCAGGCACTGGCTCGCAGGCTTCGCCTATGCCGTGCCGCTGTATTGGTGGGTCTTTGCCCTGGCACTGGCGGGGGTGCTGGCCGTCACGGCACTCACCGTCACCGTCCGCTCGTGGCATGCCGTTAACGAAAACCCGGCCGAATCCGTGAAATCCGAATAAATCAAATCAATATCAACAATAAAAACCTGTTTGTTATGTCAATGCTGAAAGTTGAGAACCTCAAGAAGGTTTTCCGTACCGAAGAGATCGAGACCATCGCACTGAACGGCGTGACGTTCGAAGTGAAGGAGGGTGAATTCGTCGCCGTCATGGGTCCCTCGGGCTGCGGCAAGTCCACGCTGCTCAATATCCTGGGGCTTCTGGACAATCCCACCTCGGGCAGCTATACGCTGCTCGACCACGAGGTCGCCGGGTTCAAGGAGAAAGACCGCACGAAATTCCGCAAGGGGAATATCGGGTTTGTCTTCCAGTCGTTCAACCTGATCGACGAACTGAATGTCTTCGAGAACGTCGAGCTGCCGTTGATCTACATGCGCGTCAAGGCGTCCGAGCGCAAGCGTCGTGTCAACGAGATCCTGAGCCGCATGAATATTTCGCACCGCGCCGAACACTTCCCCCAGCAGCTCTCGGGCGGACAGCAGCAACGTGTGGCCATCGCCCGTGCCGTGGTGTCGAACCCCAAGCTGATCCTGGCCGACGAGCCCACGGGTAACCTCGACTCGAAGAATGGCCGCGAGGTGATGGAACTGCTTTCGGAGCTGAACCGCGAGGGTACGACCGTCATCATGGTGACCCACTCGCAGCACGATTCGACTTACGCGCACCGGGTGCTGCACCTGTTCGACGGCGAGCTGGTCAAGGATCTCGCCAACAAACTGTAATTCCTGTCCCTGACCGATAAAAAGTTCATTCCATAAGCGGGGAGGCCGGAGTATTCCGGCCTCTTTTGTGCCGTCCCTGTTCGTGTCCCGTGCGGAGCCTGTTGTGTTTCCGGGGTACGGGCGGCACGCGGCGGTGCCGGACTGTGCGGCCCGAATACCTTTCCGGGGAGGGGCTCCGGGGAAGGGCGGGCATGTCGATGCAGCCACGGGCTGCGGGTAACAGCGGCAGGATGCAAAGATTCGGGGCATGGGCTTCCGGAACGTCGAAGTACATAATTGCCGGTAATTATACGCCCCCGGATGCCGCCCGGAGCCGTTTCGGGTCATTTTAGGTATTTTCGCGTATTGACCTTTTGCGCCGGAATCACGACTTTTGTGAACCCAAACGACCTTGTTTATGAGAATGATTTTGCCCGTATTGCTGCTGCTCGGCGTAATTGGAGCCGCTCGTGCACAGCAACCCGACACACAATCCGCGACAGCTTCGGTTGAGGAACTTTCGGCGGAAGTCGCGGCGCTCAAAGCCAAAACATCCACCTGGGACAAAGTGCTGGCCGCCCTGCCGAAAATTTCGGGATATGTCCAGACCGGTTACGAATGGAGCGACAATTCGTCGACCTTTTTTATCAAACGCGTACGTCTGAACCTGGCGGGCGCCATCGCTCCGAAACTGGATTACCGTGTCCAGATCGAATTCGCTTCGCCGAAAATCGTCGACGCCTACCTGTGTTACAAACCGTTCGATGAGCTCAACGTCCAGCTGGGCGAATACAAGCTGCCTTTTTCGATCGAGAATACCGACTATGTGCCGCTCAGATATGAGTTCATCGAATACCCCCTTTCGTTGCGCAAACTGATGGGTTTCAACGATCTATGCGGGCTTTCGGCCACTGGCCGCGACATGGGCGCGCAGCTGTTTGGAGGATTTTTCAAGCGCGACGGATACAGTATCCTGAACTACAACTTCGGCGTTTTCAACGGTGAGGGGCTGAACGTCAAGGATAAGAACAAAAGCAAGGACATCGTGGCGCGCCTTACGGTCAAGCCCGTCGCCGGATTGCAGTTCGCGGGATCGTACTACTGGGGCGAGTACGGCGAGGATTACCTGAAGCGCATCCGTTACGGTGCCGGTGCCTGCTACGATTACGGGCGCCTCGTCCTGCGCGGCGAATACATCTGCGGCACGACGGGCGGCCTCGACAGCGAGGGGTGGTATGCCGTGGCCGGCTGGCGCGTGGCCCGGACATTGTTGCCGACGGTGCGGTACGATACCTTTCTCGAAGACTGCTCCCGCGGTTCGAGCCGCCAGACCAATTATACGGCCGGGCTTACGTGGCAACCTGTGAAATACCTGCGCTGCCAGCTGGATTATACCTACGAAGATTTCGCCGCGCGGGGTGTCGCCGGTCGCAATGTGGTGGCACTGATGCTCTCCGGCATATTTTAACCTGAAAAAATAATAAAGATGAAAAAGTGGATGGAACAATTCCGGGTCGAGGACTGGGTGGTGGTCTGGGTGAGCATTCCCCTGCTGGTGCTGGCCGCGGTCGCACCTTCCGCGCTGCCCAAAGTCCCCGCGACGCTGCTGGGCGGCGCTGCGTGGAGCAATATCGCCTGTCTCTTCGCCATCGTGCTGGTGGTGCTCTATGCCGGGTGCCTGATGCTGCGGCGACCGCTCAGGGGGCTGCTTGCGTCGCTCGTGGTCGTCTTCGCCGTCTCGTTGCTGGCGCAGATCGTCGCCAAGATCCCCTCCGTGTCGTATTACGGCTTCGAATCGGTATTCTTTTCGGTGCTCTTCGGGTTACTGATCCGCAACGTGTGGCATGTTCCCGCGTGGCTGAAACCCGCGATCCAGGGTGAATTCTACATCAAGATCGGCGTCGTGTGCCTCGGTGCCACGATCCTCTTCAGCGATGTGATGAAATCGGGTGTCTTCGGCCTCGTGCAGGCCTGCCTGGTGGTCGCCGTCGTGTGGTTCTTCGCCTTCCGGCTTTCGCGCCGCATGAAGGTCGACGAACGCTCGGCGATGATCCTTTCGAGCGGCGTGTCGATCTGCGGCGTGTCGGCCTGTATCACGGCGGCCCGCGTGGCGGGCGGCGACGACCGGAAACTTTCGTACATCGTTTCGTTGGTACTGATCGTCGTCGTGCCGATGATCTATCTGATGCCGTGGCTGGCGCATGTGATCCTGCCGCATATTTTCGACGATCCGCATGTCGTGCAGGAGGTTGCCGGGGCGTGGATCGGCGGTACGATCGACACTACGTCGGGTGTCGCCGCATCGAGCATGATCGTGGGCGAGGTGGCCAACCAGCATGCCGTCATCATCAAGGCTGCGCAGAACGTACTGATCGGTGTGGTGGCGTTCTTCATCGCGCTTTACCTCTCGACACGCCGCGGCGATAAGACCGGGCAGGCCCCGTCACTGGGGATCGTGTGGGAGAAATTCCCCAAATTCATCATCGGATTCGTTGCCGCATCGCTGGTGTTCAGCCTATTGCAGGGAAACGGCCTCTTTACGGCCGATGCCAAGGGTAAACTTGCCGAGCCGGGTGTCGCCAAAATGTTCTCGACGGTATTCTTCTCGCTGGCCTTCGTCTGCGTGGGGCTCGATACGCGCCTCAAGGATATCGTTTCCCGGGAGAACCGCAATCTCCTGTGGGCGTTCCTCGCCGCCCAGACTTTCAATATCGTCGTTACGCTCCTCATCGCGCTCGTGCTGTTCGGCGTACTGAAACCGATGCTGGGATAATCCCCGGCAGATGCCTTTCCATAGCCCCCGGAACTTCTGTCCCGGGGGCTTTTCATGCTTCCGGCCGGGCTGTAATGCTCGTCTGTCGTCTGTCGTCTGTCGTCTGTCGTCTGCCGTCTGCCAACCCTGCCCCGTCGATCCGTCCGTCCTTTCCGTGCGTTCGCTGTCCTGTCCGCCGTGTCCTGCCGGCTCCGTTTGTCTGTGGCCTGCTCTGTCCTGCCTGTCCGGTTTGCGGCCTACACGTCTGTCGAGTCCCGTCCGCCAGTGCCTTGTGCTGCGAGGGATTTTCTTGTCCGGAATACCTTGGACGCAATGCCGTTATGGCCGAATAACATATTTTTCAGCCTTTTTAAATTGTCCGATGGTTAGTTTTGCTGCCATGATCCCGCCGGGACATGCATCCGTGCACCTCCGGCGGCGTGGAAAATTCCAATTCTAACCATAAACAACTAAAATGTATGGCAACAGTAAAAGTCAAGCTCAGGGAATCGACGGTCGGTGGGAAAGCGGGAGTAATATATTACCAGCTTTGCCATCGGCGCAAATCACAGCAGGTAACTACCTCCATGCGTCTCCAGCCCCGGCAGTGGGATGCAAGGCGCGGGTGTGTCATCACGCCCCTTTCGGGCGAAGCCCATGCGTTGCTGTCCGTGCAGCAGCGGATCGACCGTGATTTGTGTCTGTTGCATACGATCATCCGGGATTTCGAATTCCGGCAGGAGGGGTACTCGCTCAGGGATGTTGTCGATCGGTTTCGCAAGTCCCGGCGGAGCACCGTGCTCGCCTATGTCGAAACGCAGGCCGCAAGGCTCGAGGCGAACGGGAAGTTGGGGACGGCGCGCAACTACCGGCGGACACTCGGGAGTTTCTCCGATTTCCTGGGCGGACGGGACATTCCCTTTTCGCTCGTCGATGAACGGCTTGTGGGGCAGTATGACGACTGGCTCCGGCGCCGGGGCGTTGTCCGCAATACCGTCTCGTTTTATATGCGGATATTGCGTGCGGTCTATAATAGGGCCGTGAAGGAGGATGTCGTGCCACAGGCCGATCCTTTCCGGCATGTGTACACCGGTGTCGACCAGACCTGCAAGCGTGCTGTCGGCGAGGATGTCGTCGTGCGGCTCCGGCAGCTGGATCTGACACATTCCCCGTCCCTGGCATTGGCCCGGGATATTTTTATTTTCAGTTATTGTACGCGCGGGATGGCATTCGTGGACATTGCCTTCCTGAGGAATCAGGATATCGTCGGGGATACGATCCGTTATGTTCGCCGCAAGACCGGGCAGCGCCTCGTTATCCGTATCGAGCCCTGCATCGCGAAGCTTATCGGGCGCTATGCCGGTGCAGGGCGCATATCCGGCTATGTTTTTCCGCTGCTCAGTTCGGACGATCCGGTCAGGGCGTTTTCCCAATACCGTACGGCCCTTGACTATTATAATCGTCGGTTGAAAAAGCTGTCCGGTTTGCTGGGGCTCGAAGTCCCGCTCTCCTCCTATACCTCGCGGCATACGTGGGCGACTGCTGCCCGGAACCATAACATTCCGTTGTCGGTCATCAGTGCGGGAATGGGACATGCTTCGGAAAAAACCACGCAGATTTACCTGGCTTCGCTCGAAAACTCCGTCATCGACCAGGCGAACCGGAGCCTGATAGCATCCTTATACGTGTAAGGTCTCTATATAAGAGACCTTCATAACTTTTGCAAAAGTACTAAAAATAAAGCATATGCCCAAATTTTTTAAATCATATTTTTGTTCCCGGCACCGCTTGTCAATGCAAAAACAAGTTGATTATCAAAAACTTACCATCTTTGACCCGATTGTCTGCACGAATTGTTCGCCAAGTGGATGAATTCAGTGCTCTTTTAATCCGACTTTGGGTATTTGCAGACAATAATCGAACAAGGTCGGTAAAAATAACTTTTATTATATGTTATATAATTGATTATCAGATAGTAATCAAGACAGACCTATCTCTTATATAGAGACCGCACTTTAAAATACGGAAGTGTTCTTATGGGAGGCGCGTAATTGATTGAAAATCTTGGTTTTAAGAGGTTTTCGATGTCCCCATGGAACGCTTTTTTCTCAACTGTACGCCTTTCCCGGGTGCCGAATCCCGACTTAACGGATCACAATAATGGACTGTCAGGACACAGATGCCAAATGGTATGTGCTTCGGGTTACCTATCAGCGCGAACTCTCCACCAAGGAGTATCTCGACAAACTGCATGTCGAGAATTTCGTGCCGGTAAGGGTCGTACGCCGCCGGGATTCCAAGGGCCGGTTTTCCCGGGTACGGGAAGCCGCAGTGCACAACTATATCTTCGTCCGTTCCACGCGGGAGGTTATCGACGACCTGAAGACATTCAGGCTGCCGATTCTGCGCTATGTGATGCATCAGCAAAACGGCGAGAACCAGATTATGACCGTGCCCGAGTCCCAGATGCGCAATTTTATTGCCGTGGCCGCCAATATCGACGAACCGGTGATTTTCCTTTCGCCCGAAGAGGTCGCGTTGTCGAAAGGCGACAAGGTGAGGATTAAGGACGGCGTATTCATGGGTGTCGAAGGCACGTTCATGCGGGTGAAAAACACCCGGGACAGACGTGTCGTTGTCAAGATCGACGGCATTACGGCGGTCGCTACCGCTTCCATTCCGTCCGCGTTGGTCGAAAAAATATGATCCCTGGCCTGTAAACCTGCAAAAGGAACTATTCCGGTTCCGATAAATTACTGACATGACACCGAATTACCTGAAGAAAATGTTGCCATTGCTGCTGGGTGCCGATCCCGCCCAGGCCACGAATGTGCAGCTCGTGTCGTTGGCAAAGGCTTTTGCCGCGGGCTATGGGTTGGTGTCGTCCGTGGCGCCTGCCGGGGAATTCGGTACGGAGGAAACCTATCGCAACAGGATCGACAGCTTGTTCTGGGCGCTGTCTGAACGCTCTGAACACGAGCCCGACACAGCGATCCGTAGCCGGATGGTTCATGCCATGTATTCGCTTGCCTGCGAAACGGTGTTTTCCGTCGATCTGCGGAAGAAAAACTGTTGCTACCGGGCTGCGGACGCACTTGTCCGGGATTTTGTGGGCGTCGTCGGTGCCCGACCGGAAAACGGTCTGTTTCAACAGACGGGCGTCTGCATGTGCGCGGCCGACCTGCTCTATCCCGCTCCGGCTGTCGATGACGAATACCTGCTGTTCCTGAAACGGCAGATGGCCGGCTGGACATTCGCCCTGGATGCTGATGGCTGCTGGCCGGGGGTGTCGTCCGAGGTCGCATTGGAACGTATCGGGGTGATGAACCGGGTTGCCTGGATGTTTCCCGACTTGGAGAACGATGCCGTGATAAGGCGGGCGACGGGGTATTACCGCAGGTGCGTACGTGTCCCTGCCGACCCCCTGAATTTCGACGAGGGGTACCTCTGTACGCTGGGGCGGATGTACGAGGTCGCATTGCAGGGCAATGCCCTCCCTGTCGATAAACCCGTAGCGCGGCGGATCGCCCGGTTCATGTACGATTACAGCCTGACGCTGCCCGTGCGCGGCGACGCATGGTATTATTGCACTTCTTATGTCATACATTGTATTGCCGAAAGTATCGGGGCGCGACTGGAGGCTGAAATGGAACGGCATATCGCATAAATGATAAAGCCTGTTGAATTTTCCATTTGATTGCTGTCGATGTAAAACCTCTTCCTTTTCCGGATAATAAAATGAATCAGTATGGCAACGCCTCTTTGCTACACAGTCATCATTCCTTTCTTTATAGCCCTTTTCTTAGTCGGCTGGATCCATCCTAAACTGGTGAAGATCGCCCTGTTAAAAAACATTGTCGATAATCCGGATGCCCGTAAACTCCAACGTACGCCTGTCCCGGTCTTGGGCGGCGTCGCCGTTTTCTTCGGGGTCGTGATCGCGATCGGGTGCATGAGCGCCGTCGTGGACTGCTCCGGACTGCCCGTCGTGATCATGGCCATGATGGCGATGCTCTATACCGGCACGATGGACGATATTCTGAACCTTTCCCCTTCCCTGCGGCTTTTGATCGAGATCGTCGTCGTGCTGCTGCTGGTCTTCGTCGGCGGCTATTGCATAAACGACTTCCACGGTTTGTGGGGCATCGGGCCGATCTCTCCCTGGTGTGCCGTCCCCCTGACTGTTTTTGCCACCGTTGGCATTATCAACGCCATCAACCTGGTGGATGGCGTAAACGGTCTTTCTTCGGGTTATTGCATCATGGCCTGTACCATCTTCGGCATACTTTTCCATCTCGCCGGCGAAGAGGCGATGACCATCCTGGCGGTAGTTTCGGTCGGGGCCTTGATTCCCTTCTTCCTGCACAATGTCTTCGGTAAAACCTCAAAGATGTTCATCGGCGACGGCGGGACGTTGGTCATGGGCACCGTCATGTCCGTCTTCGTGATCGCCATCCTGCAATCCGGCTCGCGGGTCGCAGCCTTTGTCGACCCCAATGTCGGGCTTGTACCGTTCACGCTGGCGGTATTGTCGGTTCCCGTGTTCGATACGCTGCGCGTGATGTCGACGCGTATGCTGAAGGGCTCGTCGCCATTCCGTCCCGACAAGACCCACCTGCACCATATGTTCATCGACATGGGTTGTTCCCATGTCGCGACGACATTGGCTATCTTGGGATTGAATACGGCGGTCGTATTATGCTGGTGGGCGTTCGAAGCGGCCGGTTTTTCAATCGCCGTTCAACTGTATGCGGTCGTCGGCATGAGCCTTCTGGCCACGTTCGGGTTGTATCATTTCATGCAATGGCATATCCGCCGCGACACGAAATTCATGGGCATTATCCGCCGGCTGGGGTACAAGACCCATATCAGCCGTACCGGAATTTTTTTCTGGTTGCAGCAGGTCATGGATAAGGTTTGATTTTTTTATTCGCGACCCTGTATGTCCGGGACACATTATTTATAAAATATAGATTTAACTTATTGTAATGAAAGGCATAATCTTGGCAGGTGGCAGCGGTACACGGTTGTACCCGATCACGAAGGGTGTCAGCAAGCAGCTGTTGCCTGTTTACGACAAGCCGATGGTCTACTACCCCTTATCGGCCTTGCTGCTGGCTGGCATCCGCGACATTCTCCTGATCTCTACGCCAGAGGATCTGGGCGGTTTCCGCCGTTTGCTGGGCGACGGCTCCGACTACGGGGTTCGTATCACGTATGCCGAGCAGCCGTCCCCGGACGGTCTTGCACAGGCATTCCTTATCGGCGCGGATTTCATCGGCAATGACTCCGTGTGTCTGGTTCTGGGCGACAACATCTTCCACGGCTCGGGCTTCACGGGCCTTCTTCGCGAGGCGGTTTCACGGGCCTTCTTCGCGAGGCAGTCCGCACGGCCGAGGAGGATGGCAAGGCTACGGTCTTCGGCTACCGTGTCGAGGATCCCCAGCGCTACGGCGTGGCGGAGTTCGATGCGGCGGGCAACTGCCTGTCGATCGAAGAGAAACCGGCGCACCCGAAATCGAACTACGCAGTGGTGGGCCTGTACTTCTACCCGAACAAGGTCGTGGATGTGGCCAAGGGTATCCGGCCCTCGGCGCGCGGGGAGCTTGAGATCAC